>NZ_JADBQO010000019.1:0-108235 GCF_014895875.1 Enterobacter cloacae complex sp. P12RS | reverse complement strand
TTTTTCTCTTCAACCGACCGGGTTAACTGTGAAGTGATTCACATCCGCCGTGTCGATGGAGGCGCATTATAGGGAGTTCTCCGCAGCCCGCAACAGAAAAGTTGCAAAAAAATGACTGACTGCTGCATTCCCCAGCAAAACCCCGCCTTATACCCTTTTACGCACAGACTTATCCACAATTACAGCAAGATCCTGATGCGATCCTGCGAACTGAAAGAGAAGATCAACTATACTAGCGGCAAATATTCTTCTCCGCAGAGCTCCCCCTGATGAATACACAACGCCTGCCTCGCGACTGGCGCCTCCCTACGGCCGGATTGATGCTGCTGGCCATCCTCTTCGCCGCTTTTACGCTGCATACGCACTGGAACGCCTTTATCCAGTGGTGCCTTGCCACGCAGATTACGCTGCACCGTTATCTGGTGATGTATCTACTGCAGCTTAATAACAACCAGTACAGCGGTGGATTATGGCTCTTAACAGGCGCTTTCTTTTATGGCGTCCTTCACGCCATCGGGCCGGGGCACGGGAAGTTCATCGTGACAACCTACCTGAGCACAAATAAGGAGAGCGAACTGGCCGCACGCACCGTTCCCTTTCTTGGCAGCCTGATGCAGGGCATCAGCGCCATTCTGTTTGTCTTTATTCTGGCAGTAGGATTTAACCTCGCGTCAGGGGATATCAGCACCAGCCGCTGGTATGTCGAGAAGATAAGCGCCGTGCTGATTGGCGCATTTGGTGCTTTCATCATTTACCAGGCGCTGAAAAGCCTGCGGCCTCAAAGAATGAGGATCTCAGCCATCACTCCCCTTCATCAGCACGATGAACACTGTGGCTGTGGTCATCACGGCGTGGGCGCAGATCTGACACAAGGTGACTGGAAAACGCGTCTGGGCGTCATTCTGGCGATTGGCGCACGTCCGTGCAGCGGTGCGATCATGATTCTGATGTTTTCGAACGCGCTGGGCATTGTCACCTGGGGAATGGCGGCCGTTATGACCATGTCTTTAGGAACGGCACTCTCTATTATGGGGCTATCACTGGCGGTTCGTTATGCCCGTGAACGCACGGTGGCATGGTTCGGGGGAGATAGCGCGTTCAGATGGCTGGTGCCGGCAGTTAAAATTGCCGGAGGTATCATCCTGATCCTGTTCGCGACCGTCCTGTTCCTGACAGTCATCCCCATTAGCGCCAACGGCGACTACATCGCCGCCGGATGCTAATAAAAGAAAACCCGCCGTTGGCGGGTTTCTTTATTACTCGTTAATGCGTGGATGTTGATCAACAAGACGGGAGCGTTTCTTCTGCAGCTCTTCAATCTCTGCGTCGATATCCTCAATTTTTTGCTCAACGTTATCGTAGTGCTCGCGCAGGATTTCTTTCGCTTCCTGAATATCAGATGCCGCAGGTGTCGCCCCTTTCAGAGGACGGTTCGCCGTCTCCTTCATGGTCAGGCCGGTCGCCAGGCCGACTACCGCAATAACCATCAGGTAGTAGGCTGGCATCATCAGGTTCTGCGTGCTTTCCACCAGAGAGGCGGCAAGCGTAGGCGTCAGGCCGGCAATCAGAACGGAGATGTTGAACGCCGCCGCCAGCGCACTATAACGAATGTGCGTCGGGAACATCGCAGGTAATGTGGATGCCATCACCCCGATAAAGCAGTTCAGGATCACCGCCAGCATCAGCAGACCCGCGAAAATCAGACCCAGCACGTTACTGTTGATCAGAATAAACGCCGGGATCGCCAGCGCGAACAGCGCTACGCTACCCAGAATGATAAACGGTCGGCGGCCAAAGCGGTCACTCAGCAGACCCATAATCGGCTGTACAAACAGCATACCCACCATGATGGCGATAATAATCAGCACGCCGTGATCTTCCGAGTAGTGCAGGTTATGCGACAGATAGCTCGGCATGTAGGTCAGCAGCATGTAGTAAGTGACGTTGGTGGAAATCACCAGACCAATACAGGTCAGCAGGCTGCGCCAGTGCTTTGTCGCGATCTCTTTAAAGGACACTTTCGGGCCGTCCTGCAGCCCTTCGCGGTCGCCCTGCTCCAGTTTCTCAACGTGCTGCTGGAACGCAGGTGTCTCTTCCAGCGCATGTCGCAGATAAAGACCGATAATACCCAGCGGGAGCGCGATAAAGAACGGAATACGCCAGCCCCAGTCGAGGAAGTTCTCCTCACCGACCACGGTTGAAATCAGAACCACGACGCCCGCACCCATCACAAACCCGGCAATCGAACCGAAGTCCAGCCAGCTGCCCATAAAGCCGCGCTTACGGTCAGGGGAATACTCCGCGACGAAGATCGACGCCCCGGTATACTCGCCCCCGACGGAGAAGCCCTGCGCCATCTTACAGAGCAACAGCAGAATAGGTGCCCAGATGCCGATCGTGGCATAGGACGGTATTAGGCCGATACAGAACGTACTGATCGACATAATGACAATGGTGATAGCGAGTATTTTCTGGCGACCGTATTTGTCACCTAGCATACCGAAGAACAGACCACCCAGCGGGCGGATCAGGAAAGGAACGGAGAATGTACCCAGCGCGGCAATCATCTGCAGGCTTGGGTCAGCACCGGGGAAGAACACTTTACCTAATGCATAGGCAACAAAGCCGTAGACACCGAAATCGAACCATTCCATCGCATTACCGAGCGAGGCGGCGGTGATCGCTTTACGCAGTTTAGCGTCATCAATAATGGTGACGTCGCGAAGCGTAATGGGTTTAACCTTTTTCCTTCTTAGCATAGCTTTCCTCGTAGACTTAGCCCTGTCCGTTCCACAGCCAACTCGCACTCTGTGAACCCGAGATCCGCTCCGTGCGAACCTCCATCTTCAAGCGTAGCAGGTTTACTTACATTGACGTTTACCGTCGATACAACCGAACCTGTTGACGCCTGTCTGGGCAGTTAATGACCTTTTTACCCTACCAGCGTTTATATTTGTGATCAACTTCACACATATATTTATACTGCGTCAGGTGAAGACAGTTTTTGTCAACTAACGCAAATAAGTACTTTCTCAACCTTCCAGAGTCCCCATTTTCGCCCTCATCCTTTTTCTTTTCCCAACAAAATAAAAAGCCATATTTTTTACAAGAGATTTACATAAATTTTCAGCTCTCACAACGCGCCGTAAAGTTTACATTCAATATGTGATGAAGATAACTAAAACACCGTTTTATTTTCATTGAATCAATATTCCATCGATCGCATGATAATTCCTGAAACATAGCGACGCATGTTTTCTGACGAGAGAAAACGAGAGCGCTGACTGAATTTCGGTGCAGGGTTATCACAAACCAATCATCAAGAGCACCCTTCATCAAATTGAATTTAATGATTTTTTTATTCGCAGCTGCCGCTCACCACGAGAGGCGAAATTGTGAGGGTTAGAGATGAAGATTAAAGCCACGATAGAACGCATACCGGGTGGTATGATGCTGGTGCCGCTGGTACTCGGTGCTATTCTGAATACATTAGCACCTGAAACCGGGGCTTATTTTGGTGGTTTCACAAAGGGGATGATTACGGGTACCGTTCCCATCCTGGCGGTCTGGTTCTTTTGTATCGGCGCATCCATTAATTTGCGGGCAACCGGTACCGTATTACGCAAATCCGGAACGCTGGTGATAACCAAAATAGCGGTTGCCTGGGTGGTCGCAATGATATGCGCGATGTTCATTCCTGAAAATGGAATTCAGACCGGTTTCTTCGCCGGGTTATCCGTCCTGGCGATTGTCTCGGCGATGGACATGACCAACGGCGGGCTGTATGCCAGCCTGATGAACCAGTATGGAACGAAAGAGGAGTCCGGCGCGTTTGTTTTGATGTCTCTGGAGTCCGGCCCGCTCATGACGATGCTGATCCTGGGGTCCGCTGGCCTGGCTTCTTTTGAGCCCCATCATTTTGTCGGCGCGATCCTGCCATTCCTGATCGGCTTCGCACTGGGCAATCTGGATCACGATCTGCGTGATTTCTTCAGCAAAGCCACGCCGGTGCTGATCCCATTCTTTGGCTTTGCGCTGGGTAACACCATCAACCTGAACGTGATTCTGGATACGGGACTGCTGGGGATTGTGCTGGGTGTCGCGGTTATCATCATCACCGGTATTCCGCTGATCATTGCTGACCGCGTAATCGGGGGAGGAAACGGCACGGCGGGCGTCGCCGCCTCTTCAGCCGCAGGCGCTGCCGTTGCAAACCCGGTGATTATCGCCCAGATTAACCCGGCCTTCGAACCGGTGGCCGCGTCCGCGACGGCACTGGTTGCCGCCAGCGTGATTGTCACCGCAATCCTGGTGCCCATCATCACGGCGCTATACGCGAAACGCTACGGAAATGTGCAAGAGATCCCGCCTGAACCGAAACCGATAGAAATGAATCACTAACACACCGCGCCAGCCATCCTCTCTCCCCTGGGGGGAGAGGGTCAGGATGTGGGGTTCAACCAAAAATCTCTTCCACCATTGCATCCACCAGCCGTTTTGCCGAACACAGCCTCGGCATACCCAGCGCGACAGTCTGCCAGTTTTGCGTCACTGACCAACTCACCGGGTGTATATCCGCCTGACACCAGTCGCCCAGCCAGCCCAGCATGTCTTTGTGATCGATTAAACCCGCCGAAGCGGGTGTGGTCAGCCATTGATGATAGAAATGGCGCGTTGTGGGAGACGCATTGATGCCCTGCGCGAGGTAGTTGGCGGCCATGCTGCGTAAATTATCCTTGAGCATGGCCGACACATCGTTGTTCGCCAGACGGCAGGCATCGCCAAATGCTCCCCAGCGCAGCTCTTCCAGAACAATGAAGCAGCGCCCGGCTAAAGACCAGCCATCATAGTGACCGGCTCGCCAGCGGGTGAAAATTTGTTCACTGTGCTCGCCCGCCTGTACCGTCAGTCCACGCTGGGTCAGAGCCTTTTCTTTATAGGCGGCACGTTGGGTAAAATGAGAGGAGAGCTCCGCATACTGTTCAAGCAGGCCGGGAGATGGCTGAGCGCGCAGGTGGGCCTGCTGGCACAGTGCAGTCAGTTTATCGGCCATCAGCGTCAGCGCAAGATGGCCTGGATCCAACATGCCGGCGAGTTTTTCCGCCAGCCCCAGGCGCAGGGCCGCGTTCTCGTTAAGCATTCCCGCCATCGCCCAGGGCCGTAGCCGGGTATGCGTCATGATCTCCTGAGTCAAACGTTCACGAAACTGCAGCTGCTGCGGCCCCAGATGGGGATGGCGCGCCGCGTCCACGCCCTGCACAAGATCGACCATAAACCTGGGATGAATACACTCCAGCGTCCGCCCGGGACCGTCCAGTAGCTGTGTTGTCATGGTTGCTCTGCTGCGAATAGAGTTTGAATGTCATCGCGTAACAGTCGGGTATCTTCCTGAATCCACGTCGCAGTCGTAATGCTTTGCTTCAACAGCTGGCTGAGCGCTCGGGTTGAATGCTCATTTTGTTGACGCACTGCGAGGCTATCACGCAAGCTTTCCTGTAACCCGGTCAGGCATAACGAAAATTCTGCAAAGAACGTCGCCATTCCGGCCGTAACAGAGACATCGACCTGCGCGGACAAAGCTTTACGTATTTGTTCACAAAACTGATCAATATGTTGCTTAAATTTGTCATGCAGTTGCGCAATGTCGATAACATAGTGCGTGCGCGTGACCACATACTCATCCCAGCCCCAGCCCGGATTATTGAGCCAACGCGAAACGGTTTCACGCATACTGCTCCCGGCGGAAAGTTGACCTGCCGGGCGGTTATCCTGTGCAATGGCATCGTTAAACAGTGCCCGCGTATTGAAGTCAAGCTGGTTTGCCTGAAAAGCCGGGAAGCTGATCCGCGCCCGGAAGCCGGCATGGCTCAGATGCTCTTTTATACGCGTTTCAATGGGGCGGATAGCTTCATTCAGCGAGCGCGCCAGCGTAGATTCCAGCTGATCGAAGCGTAACGCCAGCTCCCGGGCGATTTTTGCCTGCGCATCCAGCATGATGAGTTCACAGGAGGAGCGAATTTTACTCAGGACGATCTGCGCCTGACCTTCATCATCCAGAACCAGCGGTTCCCGCTCTTGCAGTTTGTCACTGCGGCGATTCAGCCGCTCAATGCCTGCCAAATCAAGAATATTTTGAGGGCTGAACACATGGCCCACGGCCTGGTGAAGTGCCGATTTTTCGGCCTCCATAAAGTCCGCGGTCGCGTTCAGCGCCTGGTCAACTTCATGTTTCACCTCATCACTCACCGCGCTCTGTCGCGTCTGCAGCAGCGCCATATCCTCTTCAAGACGTGCGATGTTCAGTTCCAGCCCCTCAAAGGCCACCGTCAGCCCCTGATAGCGGAAGTCGAGATACTCCCGGGCATTTTGCGCGTAGTTGAGCAGCTTATGCGAGGCCGAGCGCAGCGCGAATAGCGAGGCATTGGCATAGGCGGCGTAAATCAGTTTGCGTATTGGCTGTTCAAACAGCGAATCTTCCCAGAGCAAATCGGCTGCGTGACGGATATGGTTTATATCGTCCAGGTCCGCCGAACGCCAGCGGCGTCCGAGTGCGGCTTCGGCAAAATCCTGCACCCAGGGCTGCTCCTGATGATCCGGCAGGCGTCCACGGGCATTCATCTCGTTGCGGGCGCGGTTTGCCAGATACGCCCACATAGAGGAAACAGGGTAGATCTGGCCAGGCGAAATAGTGCCTTTCATTAAGGTACCGGAGATCATTGCCCTGACCTGCTCTTCATCGTCGCTATTGCGATCCTTCTGGTCGAATTTATTCACCAGCGCATACAGAGGCACTGATTTCCCCGCAACCGAAATAGCCTGACGAACCTCTTCATCAGAAATAGATTTAAGCTGGGTATAATCCATCACCGCCAGCACCGCCGACGCGCGGGCTAGCTGTTCGCTAAGCATTTTTTGCAGATGCGGTTGTCCGGCCTCATTGGGGCCGGGGGTATCGAGCAGCGTCAGTTGCCCGAGGTGCGCATCCAGACCCGCAAGATGCACGAACTCCACTTCAATCACCGGAATATGTTCGATGGCCGCGTATTCAGAGAACGGAAACGCCACGCCCAGCGCCTGGGAGAGCCTCACCAGGTCATTGAGACTTTTCAGGCAATGAAATATTGGCTGCGCCCCGAGATGATGCTTTTCAAAGGCCTCGCCTTTCTCAATACGCTCCAGCAGCGTATTCATGTCCTTATCAATTTCCAGTTGCAGAGCCAGCTTGCCGCGATCGTAATCGCCAAGCTTTTTCTGCAGCAGGTGAATCAAATCATCAATAGGAGAGACATGTGAGAAGTGGAGCACCGGCTCTTTCTGACCTGGCGTATGACGGATCAGCGTAGGCAGCGCCGTCATTGGGCGGTTGCGGTTCGGCAACACTTCGGTACCCACAATGGCATTAATGGTGGTCGATTTCCCCGCTTTCATCGTGCCAACGATAGCCAGAACCATTTCCAGACGTGTTATTTTGCGTAATTCATTATTCAGCGTTGCCTGCTGCGCTTCGACGCCTCGCGCACTAAAATGCAAAGGCAGCACGTTGTTCTTTTCACCTGTAATAGCAGCCGTCGTGCTCTCCAGCTTCGCTGTCGGCATTGATTTCAGGGTATCGAGATTTTGCAGGGCAAGCTGTAACAAACGCTCAGCTTCCTGACTTAATTCAAAAATGGTCTGTGTGTGCATGATAAAAGCCTTTCCTTAACGCAAATTTATTACTTTTATTAAGCCACTTGTATTAATTATGATGTTCAGGCTTATATGATCACGTGTGGAAAACATGTTCACCAAAATATAACTAATTGAAGATAATCAGAAATAAATGGCTATCCCTGCATGGCGTGTAAAGCTCTCCTCAAGGCCTGAAAGCCAAAAGATAAAAAGCCTGGCCCATTTTAAGAAGCTTCAGGATATATCATCATTATTTACCCACCTAAAAAGAGAGGGATAGGCCGCCAACATAAGAAATGCATGGCAGTAAAGTTCGAAGATAAATAACAATGCGTTGCTTCACCTTATCCGAAATGAAGGTGCGTAGCAATTTGCCGCAATAAAATATTCGATATATTTAGCGACTTCTCTTTCCACCGTGTTAATGACGTTAGCATCGCTTAGCTGACTGACAGTAAGTGTCACTCGCAACACATTTTCTGCGTTTTTTAAATTCACAATAGCACCGACAAAAGTGTGGATTTGCGTTATACTTGCCGCCTTTTTCGGCACTCTGCCGTCATTTAGCTGGCACTTTCCAGCGCGTTAACACTTTTGAGGATACCGACATGCAACTCCCACACTGCCCAAAATGCAATTCTGAATACACCTACGAAGATAATGGCATGTTCATCTGCCCGGAATGTGCACACGAATGGAATGATGCCGAGCCAGCGCAGGACGCTGATGCACTGATCGTCAAAGATGCCAACGGTAATCTGCTGGCGGATGGCGACAGCGTCACCGTGGTGAAAGATCTTAAGGTGAAAGGCAGCTCTTCCATGCTGAAGATCGGCACCAAAGTGAAGAATATCCGTCTGGTGGAAGGCGATCATAATATCGATTGCAAAATTGACGGCTTCGGTCCGATGAAACTGAAATCTGAGTTCGTGAAAAAGAACTGATTTAACCCGCCCGGTAGCGCTTCGCTTACCGGGCTTTCGGGAACTACACTTAACGGGCTTTTCTTACGTGAGGTAAAGATTATGCCGTTAAGTCCCTACATCTCTTTTGCCGGCAACTGTGCAGAGGCTACCGCCTTCTATCAGCAGGCCGTCGGCGCAGAACTCCTCTATAAAATCACCTTCGGCGAAATGCCAAAAAGCGATAACAGCGAAGAAGGCTGTCCGTCCGGCATGCAGTTTCCGGATTCGGCTATCGCTCACTCCAACGTTCGCATTGCGGGCAGCGATATCATGATGAGCGACGGGCTGCCGCCGGGCAGCAGCGCACAATACGCGGGCTTCACGCTGGTGCTCGACACGCAGGATGTGTCAGAAGGCAAGCGCTGGTTCGACAACCTTGCCGATGGCGGGAATATCGACATGGCCTGGCAGGAAACCTTCTGGGCGCACGGCTTCGGTAAGGTCACCGACAAGTACGGCGTGCCGTGGATGATTAACGTCGTTAAGCAGCAGCACTAATTTTCGGGCGGTGGGCGGTCTGCCTCCGCCTGTCATCAAACTCCCCTCAACTCTTCAAACTCCCGCAACCTGCACTTAACCCAAATGTCATATTGATGCGCCAGCATGAGGCCACATTTATCGTGAGGCCCAGCACATGCACACTGTTATCCGCGTCGAGAAACTGAGCAAGACCTTCAATCACAACAAGGCGCTGCATGCCGTTGATCTGACCGTCCAGCAGGGCGAAATGGTGGCGCTGCTGGGGCCGTCAGGTTCAGGAAAATCCACCCTTCTGCGTCACTTAAGCGGCCTTATTACCTGCGATAAAACGCCGGAAAGCCGCGTCGAGCTGCTGGGTAACACCGTGCAGCATGCAGGCCGTCTGGCGAGCGATATTCGCGAAAGCCGCGCCCGGACGGGCTACATCTTTCAGCAGTTCAACCTGGTGAACCGCCTGACGGTGCTGGAGAACGTGCTGATTGGCGCGCTCGGCAGCACCCCGTTCTGGCGCACCTGCCTGCGCTGGTTCTCCCCATCACAGAAGCAGGAAGCCTTACAGGCGCTGACCCGCGTCGGCATGGCGCACTTCGCCCACCAGCGCGTGTCCACGCTGTCCGGCGGGCAGCAGCAGCGCGTCGCTATCGCCCGCGCCCTGATGCAGAAAGCCAAAATCATTCTCGCCGATGAGCCCATCGCCTCGTTGGATCCGGAGTCGGCCCGCATCGTGATGGAAACCCTGCGCGACATCAACCAGAACGACGGCATCACCGTGGTGGTGACGCTGCATCAGGTGGATTACGCCCTGCGCTACTGCGAGCGCATCGTCGCCCTGCGTCAGGGCCACGTGTTCTTCGATGGCGCCAGCCATCAGTTTGATAACGAACGTTTTGACCATCTCTACCGCAGCGTAAACCGCGTCGAAGAACGCGCGCAGGCTGCTTAACGTCCCGATAACGAGGAATGGAAATGAACTACAAAGCCGTTGCCGCGCTGGCCTTCACCAGCATGTTCAGCATCAGCACCCTGTTAAGCCCGGCGTACGCCGAAGAGCAGGAAAAAGCGTTGAACTTTGGCATCATTTCAACGGAATCACAGCAAAACCTGAAGCCGCAGTGGGAACCGTTCCTGAAAGATATGGAAACCAAACTGGGGATCAAAGTGAACGCCTTCTTCGCCCCGGACTACGCGGGCATCATCCAGGGGATGCGCTTTAACAAAGTGGACATCGCCT
Source organism: Enterobacter cloacae complex sp. P12RS (assembly GCF_014895875.1). Classification (NCBI taxonomy): domain Bacteria; kingdom Pseudomonadati; phylum Pseudomonadota; class Gammaproteobacteria; order Enterobacterales; family Enterobacteriaceae; genus Enterobacter; species Enterobacter cloacae complex sp. P12RS. The sequence continues at coordinate 97,891 of NZ_JADBQO010000019.1, read as the reverse complement.
GGTACGGCAACCTTTCCGCCATGGAAGCGGTGGACCGCGCCAACGGTCAGGTCTTTGCCCAGACCGTTGCGGCAGATGGTTCTCCAGGATACTGGAGCGTGCTGATCGTCAACAAAGACAGCCCGATCAACAACCTCAACGACATGATCGCCAAACGCAAAGATCTGACCTTTGGCAACGGCGATCCGAACTCCACCTCCGGCTTCCTCGTCCCTGGCTACTACGTCTTCGCGAAAAACAACATCTCCGCCAGCGACTTTAAGCGCACCGTCAACGCCAGCCCACGAAACCAACGCGCTGGCCGTGGCGAACAAGCAGGTGGACGTTGCCACCAACAACACCGAAAACCTCGACAAGCTGAAAACCTCCGCGCCGGACAAGCTGAAAGCGCTGAAGGTCATCTGGAAATCCCCGCTGATCCCCGGCGACCCGATCGTCTGGCGCAAAAACCTCTCCGAAAGCACCAAGGACAAGGTCTACGACTTCTTTATGAACTACGGCAAAACGCCGGAAGAGAAAGCGGTTCTGGAACGTCTGGGCTGGGCACCGTTCCGCGCGTCCAGCGATCTGCAGCTGGTCCCGATTCGCCAGCTGGCGCTGTTTAAGCAAATGCAGGCCGTGAAGGACAACAAAGGGCTGAAGGAAGAGGAGAAGACCAGCAAAGTCTCTGAAATCCAGGCCCAGCTGGAAGACCTCGACCGCCTGACCGCCGCGCTGGGTGCGATGACGAGCGTGAATAAAGCGGTGCAGTAACACAAGTCCCCTCTCCCTTGGGGGAGAGGGAGAACAGATTAAGGAGCCAACATGCAAACCATCACCCTCCCGCCGCCGAAGCGCAGCTGGTTCTCGCTCATAAGCTGGGCCATCCTGCTGGCGGTACTCGTTATCTCCTGGAAGGGCGCGGAGATGGATCCGCTGCTGCTCTTCAAAGATTCCGGCAACATGGCGACCTTCGCCGCCGACTTCTTCCCGCCGGATTTCAGCCAGTGGCAGGACTACCTCAGCGAAATGGCGATCACCCTGCAAATCGCCGTCTGGGGCACCGCCCTCGCCGTCGTTCTCTCCATTCCGTTCGGCCTGATGAGCGCCGAGAACATCGTACCGTGGTGGGTTTACCAGCCGATGCGTCGCCTGATGGACGCCTGTCGCGCCATCAACGAAATGGTCTTTGCGATGCTGTTCGTGGTCGCCGTTGGCCTGGGTCCGTTCGCCGGCGTGATGGCACTGTTCATCCACACCACCGGCGTGCTCTCCAAGCTGCTCTCGGAAGCGGTCGAAGCCATCGAGCCCGGCCCGGTGGAAGGTATTCGCGCAACCGGCGCCAACAAAATCGAAGAGATCCTCTACGGCGTCCTGCCGCAGGTGATGCCGCTGCTGATCTCCTACTCGCTGTACCGCTTCGAGTCCAACGTTCGCTCCGCCACCGTAGTCGGTATGGTGGGCGCAGGCGGGATTGGCGTCACCCTGTGGGAAGCGATTCGCGGTTTCCAGTTCCAGCAAACCTGCGCCCTGATGGTGCTCATCATCGTCACCGTCAGCCTGCTGGATTTCCTCTCTCAACGCTTGCGTAAGCACTTCATCTGATTAGCGAGGCTTTGATTGGTATGCACTTATCCAGACATCCGACCAGTTACCCTACCCGCTGGCAAGAGATTGCGGCCAGGCTCGAAGTGGAGCTGCGCACGCATTACCGCTGCGGTGACTACCTGCCCGCCGAGCAGCAGCTTGCCGACCGCTACGAAGTGAACCGCCATACCCTGCGCCGCGCCATTGACCAGTTGGTGGAGCGCGGCTGGGTCCAGCGCCGTCAGGGCGTCGGCGTGCTGGTGCTGATGCGCCCGTTTGACTACCCACTCAACGCCCAGGCGCGTTTTAGCCAGAACCTGCTGGATCAGGGTAGCCATCCGACCAGCGAAAAGCTGCTCTCGGTACTGCGCCCGGCCTCCCGCCACGTGGCGGACGCGCTCGGGATTCAGGAGGGTGACAACGTCGTACACCTGCGTACGTTGCGCCGGGTCAACGGCGTGGCGGTCTGCCAGATTGACCACTACTTCGCGGACCTGGCCCTCTGGCCCGTGCTGCAACATTTCGCCAGCGGTTCCCTGCATGATTTCCTTCAGGACGCGACGGGTATCGCGCTCAAACGCACCCAGACGCGCATCAGCGCCCGCCGCGCGCAGGCGAAAGAGAGCAAGGTGCTGGAGATCCCCAATATGGCCCCGCTGCTCTGCGTGCGCACCCTCAACCACCGTGACGGCGAGATTAACGCGACGGAATACTCCGTCAGCCTGACCCGCGCCGACATGATTGAATTCACCATGGAGCACTGAATGCACTTCGACACCTCCACCCGACAGCGCTGGATGCGCGTGCTGGCCCATAGCCAGCCTGCTGCGCTGGCCGCCCGCATGAACGCACTCGGCCTGACGCCGGACTACGACACGATCCGCGCGCCGGAGATCGGCCTGGTGCAGATCCAGGCACGCATGGGCGGCACCGGCGAGCGCTTCTTCGCCGGCGATGCCACCCTCACCCGCGCGGCTATCCGCCTTAACAGCGGCACGCTGGGTTATAGCTACGTACTTGGGCGAGACAAAACGCACGCCGAGCGCTGCGCGGTGATCGACGCGCTTTTACAGGAACACCCGCATTTCCAGACGTTAATGGAAACCCTTATTGCCCCGCTGGAAGCCGACCGCGCCGCACGCCTTGCCGCGCGTCAGGCCGAAGTGAACACCAGCCGGGTCGACTTCTTTACGCTCGTTCGCGGAGACAACGCATGACGCTTCAACCTGCTTTTACCCTGGCCGTCCAGGATGCCCAACAGAGTTTCCGTCGCCTGCTGAAGGCCATGAGCGAGCCGGGGGTGATTGTCTCCTTGCACCAGCTCTCGCAGGGCTGGCTGCCGCTGAACCTCGCCTCCACCAGCGTGCTGCTGACGCTGGCGGACAACGACAACCCGGTATGGCTGTCAGGCGCATTGCTGAACGATATCGCCAGCCAGAACCTGCGCTTTCACACCAGCGCGCCGCTGGTCGATCAGCCCCAGCAGGCGGTCTTTGCCGTCGCCGACGAACAGATCAGCCATGAACAGCTTAACGCCCTGAGCGAAGGCAGCGCCGTCGCACCGGAAACCAGCGCCACGCTGATTTTGCAGGTCTCCAGCCTGAGCGGTGGCCGCATGCTTCGCCTGACGGGCGCAGGCATCGCCGACGAGCGGATGGTCGCGCCTCAGCTACCGGAGTGCATCATCCATGAGCTGACCGAGCGCCCGCACCCGTTCCCGCTCGGCATTGACCTGATCCTGACCTGCGGCGAGCGCCTGCTGGCAATCCCGCGGACTACCCACGTGGAGGTGTGCTGATGTACGTAGCCGTCAAAGGAGGCGAAAAGGCGATCGCAGCCGCCCATGCGCTGCAGGCGCGCAGACGACGGGGCAATGAAAAGCTTCCCGAGCTGAGCGTCGCCCAGATTGAGCAACAGCTTAACCTCGCGGTTGACCGCGTGATGACCGAGGGCGGCGTTGCTGACCGCGAGCTTGCAGCGCTGGCGCTGAAGCAGGCCAGCGGCGATAACGTGGAAGCCATCTTCCTGCTGCGTGCCTGGCGCACCACCGTTCCCCGTCTGGCAGTCAGCGAGCCGGTGAACACGGCGGAAATGCGCCTGGAGCGCCGAATCTCTGCCGTTTATAAAGACATTCCCGGCGGCCAGCTGCTTGGCCCGACTTACGACTACACCCATCGTCTGCTGGACTTCACGCTGCTGGCGAACGGCGAAGCCCCAACGCTCAGCACTTCAGACGTCGAACAGGAACCGTCTCCGCACGTCTTCAGCCTGCTGGCAAACCAGGGGCTGGCGAAAGCGGAAGAAGACACTGGCGCCACGCCGGACGACGTCACCCGCACGCCGCCGGTCTACCCGTGCTCACGCTCGTCCCGCCTGCAACAGCTGATGCGCGGCGACGAAGGGTATCTGCTGGCGCTGGCCTACTCCACACAGCGCGGCTACGGGCGCAACCACCCGTTCGCGGCAGAGATCCGCAGCGGCTATCTCGACGTCGAAATCGTGCCGGAAGAGCTGGGTTTTGCGGTGAACGTCGGCGAACTGCTGATGACCGAGTGCGAAATGGTCAACGGTTTCGTCGCGCCAGAGAATGAAGACCCGCATTTTACCCGCGGCTACGGGCTGGTGTTTGGCCTCGGCGAGCGCAAGGCGATGGCGATGGCGCTGGTTGACCGCGCCCTGCAGGCGCCGGACTACGGCGAGCACATTGCCGGCCCGGCGCAGGACGAAGAGTTCGTGCTGGCCCACGCGGACAACGTCGAGGCCGCAGGCTTTGTCTCGCACCTCAAGCTGCCGCACTACGTCGATTTCCAGGCCGAACTGGAACTGCTGAAACGCCTGCAACGGGAGCGCGCCAATGGCTAACTTAAGCGGCTACAACTTTGCCTATCTGGATGAGCAAACTAAACGCATGATCCGCCGCGCCATTTTAAAAGCGGTGGCTATTCCGGGCTATCAGGTGCCGTTTGGTGGCCGTGAAATGCCGATGCCGTACGGCTGGGGCACGGGCGGCATTCAGATCACCGCCAGCGTGATTGGCGAAGCGGACGTGCTGAAGGTTATCGACCAGGGCGCGGACGATACCACCAACGCCGTGTCGATCCGCAACTTCTTTAAGCGCGTGACGGGCGTCAACACCACCGAAAAAACCGAAGACGCGACGCTGATCCAGACCCGCCACCGCATTCCGGAGACTCCGCTGACGGAAGATCAGATTCTGATTTTCCAGGTGCCGATCCCGGAGCCGCTGCGCTTTATCGAGCCGCGCGAAACCGAGACCCGCACCATGCACGCGCTGGAAGAGTACGGGATCATGCAGGTCAAACTGTATGAAGACATCGCCCGCTTCGGCCATATCGCCACCACCTACGCCTACCCGGTGAAGGTCAACGGGCGCTACGTCATGGACCCGTCGCCGATCCCAAAATTCGATAACCCGAAGATGGACATGATGCCTGCCCTGCAACTCTTTGGTGCCGGACGTGAAAAACGCATCTACGCGGTACCGCCGTATACGCGTGTCGAAAGCCTGGATTTCGACGATCACCCGTTTACGGTGCAGGAGTGGGACGAGCCGTGCGCCATCTGCGGATCCAAACACAGCTATCTCGATGAAGTGGTGCTGGACGATACGGGCAAACGGATGTTTGTCTGCTCCGACACCGATTACTGCCGCCAACAGAGCGAGGCGAACGGCCAATGAAACCGCTGCTTTCGGTTAATAACCTGACCCACCTTTATGCGCCGGGAAAAGGCTTCAGCGACGTGTCGTTCGAGCTGTGGCCGGGCGAAGTGCTGGGCATTGTCGGCGAGTCCGGCTCCGGCAAAACCACCCTGCTGAAGTCCATCTCCGCGCGCCTGACGCCGCAACACGGCGAGATCCTGTATCAGGGACGCTCCCTCTACGACATAAGCGAGGCCGAGCGCCGTCGCCTGCTGCGCACCGAGTGGGGCGTGGTGCATCAGCACCCGATGGACGGCCTGCGCCGTCAGGTGTCGGCGGGAGGCAATATCGGCGAACGGCTGATGGCCACCGGCGCGCGCCACTACGGCAACATCCGCGCCACCGCACAGCACTGGCTGGAGGAGGTGGAGATCCCCGCCTCGCGCATTGACGACCTGCCAACCACCTTTTCCGGCGGTATGCAGCAGCGTTTGCAAATTGCCCGCAATCTGGTCACCCATCCAAAGCTGGTGTTTATGGATGAACCCACCGGCGGGCTGGACGTCTCCGTGCAGGCCCGCCTGCTCGACCTGCTGCGCGGCCTGGTGGTGGAGCTGAACCTGGCGGTGGTGATTGTCACCCACGATCTGGGCGTTGCGCGCCTGCTGGCGGACCGCCTGCTGGTGATGAAGCAGGGTCAGGTGGTGGAAAGTGGGCTGACCGACCGCGTGCTCGACGACCCGCATCATCCATACACCCAGCTGCTGGTGTCCTCGGTATTACAGAATTGAGAGGCCAACATGATCCACGTTGAAAATGTCAGTAAGACCTTTGTGCTCCACCAGCAAAATGGCGTACGCCTGCCGGTGCTGCAAAACGCCTCGTTAGAGGTGAGTCAGGGTGAATGCGTGGTGCTGCACGGCCACTCCGGCAGCGGTAAATCGACCCTGCTGCGCTCCCTGTACGCCAACTATTTACCGGACGAAGGCCACATCCACATCCGCCATAACGAAGAGTGGGTCGATCTGGTTCAGGCCCCGGCGCGCAAGGTGCTGGAAGTGCGCCGCTCAACGATCGGCTGGGTCAGCCAGTTCCTGCGGGTGATCCCGCGGATCTCCGCCCTGGACGTGGTGATGCAGCCCCTGCTGGATCTCGGCGTGCCGCGCGAAACCTGCGCCGCCAGGGCCGCCAGCCTGCTGACGCGCCTCAACGTGCCGGAGCGCCTGTGGCACCTCGCCCCGTCGACCTTTTCCGGCGGCGAGCAGCAGCGCGTGAATATCGCGCGCGGGTTTATCGTCGACTATCCGATTTTACTGCTGGATGAACCCACCGCCTCGCTCGACGCTAAAAACAGCGCAGCGGTGATAGCGCTGATCGAACAGGCCAAAGCGCGCGGGGCGGCGATCGTCGGGATCTTCCACGACGACGCCGTCCGCAATCGCGTGGCGGACAGGCTGCACCCGATGGGGACAAACGCATGATTATCAATAATGTCAGGCTGGTGCTGGAAAATGAGGTCGTGAAGGGTTCGGTTGAAATCCAGGACGGCGTCATCCGCGCCTTTGCCGAAACCCAAAGCCGTTCTCCTGAAGCGATGGACGGCGACGGCGGCTGGCTGCTGCCGGGGCTGATTGAGCTGCATACCGATAATCTGGATAAATTCTTCACCCCGCGCCCGAAGGTGGACTGGCCCGCCCATTCGGCGATGAGCAGCCACGACGCGCTGATGGTCGCCAGCGGCATCACCACGGTGCTGGACGCGGTGGCGATCGGCGACGTGCGCGACGGCGGCGATCGTCTGGAAAATCTGGAGAAGATGATCAACGCCGTGGAGGAGACGCAAAAGCGCGGCCTCAACCGCGCCGAGCACCGCCTGCACCTGCGCTGCGAGCTGCCGCACCACACCACCCTGCCGCTGTTTGAAAAGCTGGTCGGACGCGAGCCGGTGTCGCTGGTCTCCCTGATGGATCACTCCCCGGGGCAGCGCCAGTTCGCCAACATTGAAAAGTACCGTGAATACTATCAGGGCAAATACTCGCTCAACGACGCGGAGATGGCGCGCTACGAAGAAGAGCAGCTGGAGCTTGCGGCACAATGGTCGCAGCCGAACCGTCTCTCCATTGCCGCGATGTGTCGGGACCGGAATATCGCGCTGGCCAGCCATGACGACGCCACGCACGATCACGTGCGCGAATCCCATCAACTAGGCAGCGTGATCGCCGAATTTCCCACCACGTTCGAAGCGGCTGAAGCCTCCCGCAAACACGGCATGAACGTGCTGATGGGCGCGCCGAACATCGTGCGCGGCGGATCGCACTCCGGCAACGTGGCGGCAAGCAAACTCGCTTCCCTCGGCCTGCTGGATATCCTCTCGTCTGACTACTACCCCGCCAGCCTGCTGGACGCGGCCTTCCGCGTTGCAGACGACGAGGACAACCGCTTTACGCTGCCGCAGGCGATTCGACTGGTGACGAAAAACCCGGCCAGCGCGCTCAACCTTCACGACCGCGGTGAGATTGCCGAAGGCAAACGGGCAGACCTGGTGCTGGCGCACCGCAAGGGCGAGCACGTTCATATCGACCACGTCTGGCGTCAGGGAAAAAGGGTGTTCTGATGGGAAGACTCATCTGGTTAATGGGCCCGTCCGGCTCGGGAAAAGACAGCCTGCTGTCGGCGTTACGGCAGCGGGAACATTCACAGCTGCTGGTGGCGCACCGCTACATTACCCGCGCGGCGAACGCTGGCAGTGAAAACCATATCGCCCTGAGCGAGCAGGAGTTTTTTACCCGCGCCGGGCAAAATCTGCTGGCGCTGAGCTGGCACGCGAACGGCTTTTATTACGGCGTCGGCATCGAGATCGACCTCTGGCTGCACGCGGGCTTCGACGTGCTGGTTAACGGCTCGCGCGCGCATCTGCCGCAGGCAAAAGCCCGGTACGAAGCGGCGCTGCTGCCGGTCTGTTTGCAGGTTTCTCCGGATATTCTGCGCAACCGCCTGCAAAGCCGGGGGCGCGAAAATGCGCGTGAGATCGACCAGCGGCTGGAACGTGCGGCGCGCTACACCCCGTCGGGCTGTCACGTCCTCAATAATGACGGAAGTTTGCTACAGTCAGTCGAGACCTTTTTATCGCTTATTCGCCAGAAGGAGAGACAGCATGCCTGACTGCCAGCTTCGCCCCGCCACCGCCGACGATGCACAAATTGTTTACGCCCTGATCTGTGAACTGAAGCAGGCAGAGTTCGATCACCAGACGTTTCACACCGGATTTCTGGCCAACCTTCAGGATCACAACATGCGCTACCAGCTTGCCGAGCTGGACGGACAGGTCGTCGGCATGATCGGTCTGCACATGCAGTTTCACCTGCACCATGCCCGCTGGATCGGCGAGATCCAGGAGCTGGTGGTGATGCCGCAGGCGCGCGGGTTAAAGATTGGCAGCCAGTTACTGGCATGGGCAGAAGACGTTGCGAGGCAGGCCGGTGCCGAGCTAACGGAGCTCTCCACCAGCGTGAAGCGCACGGACGCCCACCGCTTTTACGTTCGTGAGGGATATACGCAGAGCCATTTTCGCTTCACCAAACCGCTGTAGAGGTGCGTTATGAGTCTGACCATCACGTTAACGGGAACCGGAAGCGCACAGCTGGTCCCGGTCTTTGGCTGCGACTGCGCGGCGTGTCGCAGGGCGCGCCTGCAGGACAACTATCGCCGTCGCCCCTGTAGCGCGGTGGTCAAATTCAACGATGCTGTCACCCTGCTGGATGCGGGCATTCCGCACCTGATGGACGATTGGCCGGCGGGGAGCTTCCAGCAGTTTTTGCTCACGCACTATCATATGGATCACGTCCAGGGGCTGTTCCCCCTGCGCTGGGGCGTGGGCGCAACCATCCCGGTCTTCGGCCCGCCGGATGAAGCGGGCTGTGACGACCTGTTTAAACACCCCGGTATTCTGGATTTCAGCCACACGGTCAAGCCGTTCGTGATGTTTGAGCTGCAGGGGCTGCGGGTCACGCCGCTGCCGCTCAACCATTCAAAACTGACCTTCGGGTATCTGCTGGAATCGGCCCATAGCCGCGTGGCGTGGCTTTCTGATACCGCCGGGCTGCCGGATAAAACGGTGACGTTTCTGCTCAACAATCAGCCACAGGCGATAATCATCGACTGCAGCCATGAACCGCGTCCGGAGACACCGCGCAACCACAGTGATTTAAATACGGTGATTGCCCTGAACGAGGTGATTGGCTGTCCGCAGGTGATCCTGACGCACATTAGCCATCAGTTTGACGCATGGATGATGGATAACCCGCTGCCGGACGGCATTGAAGCGGGATATGACGGGATGGTACTTGTGCTGGATTAGGTTTTCTCCCTCTCCCGTGGGAGAGGGTTGGGGTGAGGGCAACAGGCCGCACTTAGCCGCGATCGTAATCGTCTTCCAACCTGCGCTCGTCCTCTTCTAACCGACGCCTGTCGTCGTCCAGCTGGCGCTGACGCTCGTCTAAGCGGCGGCGTCTGTCTTCGAGCTGCCGACGACGATCGTCGTACTGTCGGCTGTCGATTTGACGGCTGCGGTCGTAACGATCGTCGTCATCGTCATTACGGCTGCTGCTGGGGTTGTAGGCATCGTTGATCGCCTGCTGAATGTTGCCAATGGCGTCATCAATCACATCGGCATGCGCCAGTTGGCTGGTTAAAGTCAGCAGACCAAATAACAGGACGGTAGAGTAACGTTTCATAAGGCCAGACTCGCAGGGGAACTGGCCTTACGGTAATGAATGGCTGGGAACCGGGGTAGCGGAGGAATCTCAAATTACCATCACCTTCCGCAGCGCCTGCGCCAGCTGCTGGCGGGTAAACGGCTTACGCAGTAACGGAACGTCCGGCAGCTGCGGGTTATGCGCCGGGCGCAAATCCTGCCCGCTGATCAGCAGCACCGGAAGCTGCGGATAATGGCTGCGCACATGGTTAATCACCTCGGCCCCGCTCAGGCTTCCGGGCAACATCAGATCGCTGATAAACATACCAATATCCGGCGACGCCGCCAGCATGCTCAGGGCCTGCTCGCCGCTGTCCGCTTCGAGCGTCAGGTAGCCAAGCTGATGCAGCTGTTCGCACAGGGTCTGGCGAACGTCCGCCTCATCTTCCAGCACCAGTACAAGCCGCTCGTGATCCACGGACGTTGTGGCAGCCAGCGCTTCATCCTCCGAAACGGCGGGCAGCGTCGAGCGCGGGAGGTGGAGCCGCACGGTCGTTCCTTGTCCCGGCGCGCTTTCGATCTCTACCCGCCCCCCGGACTGACGCACAAAACCGTACACCATCGACAGGCCCAGCCCGCTTCCGCTTCCGGTCTGCTTGGTGGTGAAGAACGGTTCAAAAACCCGGGATTTCACCTCCTGCGACATCCCGCTGCCGCGATCGATGACCTCCAGCGCTACCATATCCTGCCTGCGTCCGTCGCTGCGGGTCACGCGCTGGTTCCAGGTGCGAATTTTGATCGCCCCGCTCTGGCCTTCCATCGCATCCCGGGCGTTCATCACCAGGTTGATAATGGCGTTCTCCAACTGGCTGACGTCAATCCACGCGGGCCATGCCGGGGTTTGCGCTTCAATCTCCAGGGTAAGCGTGGCGGGCAGCGAGTGGCGCATCAGTTCCCGAAGGTTTTCCAGCAGGGGCAGCATCTCTACTGCATGCGGCGTCAGGGACTGTTTGCGGGAAAACGCCAGCAGCCGCTGGGTCAGCAGCGCGCCGCGTTCGGCAGCCTTCAGCGCACGGGTAATGCGCGGCGCGTCGTTTGATTCGGGGTCTGTCAGCTCAAGGCTGCCGATAATTACCGCCAGCAGGTTGTTAAAATCATGCGCCAGCCCGCCGGTCAGCTGTCCGACGGCCTTCATCTTCTGGCTGTGCAGCAGCGCCTCTTCCAGCCCCTGACGCTCGATGCGGTCAATCTCCATCTGCGTGGTTTTCTCTTTCAGCAAACGCGTGGTGTGCTCAAGCGAGGCGGTGTTGCGGGCAAAAACGTTAAACGCGCGCGCCAGCTCGCCCAGCTCGTCGCGCCGCTGCAGCGCAGGAACAGAAACATCCTGTTCACCGTGGGCAAGTCGCGACATCGCCCGGGAGATGGCCGTCAGGTTGGAGCCCAGATTGCGGTAGATATACCAGCAGGCGCAGCCGGTGATGATCAGCGCCAGCACGGCGAAGATGCTGATAAACACGCTGATGGATTGCAACTCGTGATGGCTCTGGGCCGTGCGAAACCGGGAAGCCTGCGCCACCTGCTCAACGTACTGATTAATATCGCTATTAAGGATCGCCACCAGCGCCTTAATGTGGAACATATACCAGCTGATGGACAGATCGCTCTCCTCCAGCTGCTTCGACAGCGGGGCAAGCTTGCGCAGCTCGGCGTTAAAATCGGGCAGAACGCCCTCCACGACCGGCTGTATGGCGCTTCGGGGCAGCGTGGCGGTCACGGCGTCCAGCTGCTGAACGGTAGCACGCGGCGAAGGTGTATCAATCGCGGCCGCGATCAGCCGATCCATCTCCATCAGCTGCCGCGCGTCCGGCACGTTGCTGCCGAAGCGGCGGTTGATGTCCTGAAGATGGCGTAAATAGCTCTGGCTTTGATAGAGCGAGCTCAGCAGCGCGTTACGCTCAAGATGCCGCTTTTGCCCACGCTCCAGCATCCCCGTTACGCTTTGCTGTAATTCATTGCTTCTGCGAATAATCCGCGCCACCAGCGCCGGCTCCTGCTGCGCCAGCGGGGCATCCGCCAGCTGTTCCAGCGAGCGGCGCAGCGCCGTTTGCATCTGCTTCAGCCGCTCGGCCTCGCCTTTGTACTCCAGCGCCCCCACTACCTGCGAAAGCCGCACCGCCGCCGTTGCCACGTTGGCCGTGTCGCGCGCGAGGTTCATGCTCCCGGTCATGTCGTCCAGCGTTTGCTGTTGGACCTGCTCCTGGATCTGGCTGGCATGACGAAAGCCGAGCACCGCCACGCCGCTCACCATCAGCGTGACGGCGACCACCAGCAGGTTAAATATCAGCAGGCGACCGCGGGCGCTGGAGAAGAACGGGGGGCGTGAAGACATGTTGACTCCGTAACTGTGATCCACATTCGCTATTCATAACTATGACAAATATGAACAGCTTCTGACATTTTGCATTTACGCACCTGTGATGAAGTGCAGATATCGACATTCACAGGAGATCCGCCATGAGCAGAACCCCGGTTTTAGAGATGCGCCACATTGCCAAAACCTTTGGCAATTTCCACGCGCTCAAGGGCGTGGATTTGACGGTCTTCCCCGGTGAGATCCACGCGCTGATGGGGGAAAACGGCGCGGGAAAAAGCACGCTGATGAAGATCCTCGCGGGGGCCTATACCGCCACCGGCGGCGAGATCCTGATCGACGGCCAGCCGTTTCACATCAAAGGGCCGAAGGACGCGCTGGCCGCAGGCATTACCCTGATTTACCAGGAGATGCAGCTCGCCCCCAATCTGACCGTCGCTGAAAATATCTTCCTCGGCAGCGAGCTGTCGCGCGGCGGGCTGGTGCAGCGCAAGGAGATGGCCGCCCAGGCGCAGGCGGTGATTGACCGTCTCGGCGCGCAGTTCAGCGCTACCGACCTGGTGATGAAGCTGACCATCGCCGAGCAGCAGCAGGTGGAAATCGCCCGCGCGCTGCACCGCAACAGCCGCATCCTGGTGATGGACGAACCCACCGCCGCCCTCTCCTCCCGCGAAACCCATCGCCTGTTTGAACTGATTTTGCGCCTGCGCGATGAAGGCATGGCGATTATCTATATCAGCCACCGCATGGCGGAAGTTTATGAACTCTCTGACCGCGTGAGCGTTCTGCGCGACGGGCAGTACGTCGGCAGCCTGACGCGCGACAAGCTGAACGCGTCTGAACTGGTGAAGATGATGGTGGGCCGCCCGCTCAGCGATCTGTTCAACAAAGAGCGCGATATCCCTCTCGGCAGCCCGCGTCTCAACGTGCACCACCTCACCGACGGTAAAAAAGTGCAGCCGTGCAGCCTGCAGGTGCGCTCCGGTGAAATCGTCGGGCTGGCGGGGCTGGTCGGGGCCGGACGCTCCGAGCTGGCGCAGTTGATTTTCGGCGTGCGCAAGGCCACCGGCGGGATGATTGAGGTGGACGGCGAGCCGGTGGTGATCCACTCCCCGCGCGCGGCCATTGAAAACGGGATTGGTTTTCTCACCGAGAACCGCAAGGAGCAGGGGCTGTTTCTGGAGCTGGCGGCGCAGGAGAACATCACCATGGCGACGCTGGAGCGCGACGCCACCTTCGGCATGCTTAACCGCAAAAAAGCCCAGTCCATTTCCGATGATGCTATCGCCCTGCTTAACATCCGCGTGCCCCATTCTCAGGTGCGCGCGGGCGGGCTCTCCGGCGGCAACCAGCAAAAGCTGCTGATCTCGCGCTGGGTGGCGATTGGCCCGCGCATTCTGATTCTCGACGAACCCACGCGCGGGGTAGACGTCGGTGCCAAAAGCGAGATCTACCGCATCATGAACCAGATGGCGCGCAAGGGGGTGGCGATTCTGATGATCTCCAGCGAGCTGCCGGAAGTGGTAGGCATGAGCGACCGGGTGTACGTAATGCGGGAAGGCAGCATTGCGGGTGAACTGCACGGGCGCGACATCTCTCAGGAAAATATTATGACGCTGGCAACCGGCGTGAACGACACACATCATCAGGCGGTGCAATCATGACAACTCCAACCCATCCGCAGCAGGTGGCGAAATCCGCCTCCGCCAAAAAAATGCTGATGAGCGATCTGATGCAAACGGTCGGCATTTTGCCGATTTTAATCCTGCTTGTGGCGGTGTTTGGCTTTATCGCCCCGAACTTCTTTACCGAAAGTAACCTGCTCAACATTACCCGTCAGGCGTCGATCAACATCGTGCTGGCGGCGGGGATGACCTTCATCATTCTGACCGGCGGGATTGACCTCTCCGTGGGCTCGATTCTCGGCACCACGGCGGTGGCGGCGATGGTGGTCTCGCTTATTCCTGAATTCGCGATGCTCTCCATTCCGGCGGCGCTGATGCTCGGCATGGTGCTGGGGCTGTTCAACGGCGCGCTGGTGGCCTTCGCCGGGCTGCCGCCGTTTATCGTCACGCTCGGCACCTATACGGCGCTGCGAGGCGCGGCGTATCTGCTGGCGGACGGCACCACGGTGATTAACTCCAGCATCAGCTTCGAGTGGATCGGCAATAACTATCTCGGCCCGATTCCGTGGCTCGTCGTCATTGCCCTGGCGGTCATCGCTATCTGCTGGTTCATCCTGCGCCGCACCACGCTCGGCGTTCATATCTACGCGGTCGGCGGCAACATGCAGGCGGCGCGCTTAACCGGCATCAAGGTCTGGCTGGTGCTGCTGTTTGTCTACGGCATGAGCGGCCTGCTCTCCGGCCTCGGCGGGGTGATGAGCGCCTCGCGCCTCTACAGCGCCAACGGCAACCTCGGCACGGGTTACGAGTTGGATGCGATTGCGGCGGTGATCCTCGGCGGCACCAGCTTCGTCGGCGGGATCGGCACGATCACCGGCACGCTGGTGGGGGCGCTGATCATCGCCACCCTCAACAACGGCATGACGCTGATGGGCGTCTCCTACTTCTGGCAGCTGGTGATCAAAGGGGCGGTGATCATCATAGCGGTGCTAATCGACAAATACCGTACCCGACATCATCAAAGTGCATAACAACAATACCCTACAAGCGAGGAAGACAAGATGCGTTTGAAACCCTTAGTGACCGCGCTCTGTGCTGGCGCCCTGCTGGCCGCAACGCCGTTTGCGCAGGCAAAAGATCTGAAGTCCATCGGCGTGACGGTGGGCGACCTGGCTAACCCGTTCTTCGTGCAGATCACCAAAGGTGCCGAGCTGGAAGCACGCAAGCTGGCTGGCGATAACGTCAAGGTGACGCTGGTTTCCAGCGGTTACGATCTGGGCCAGCAGGTGTCGCAGATCGATAACTTCATCGCCGCGAAGGTGGACATGATCATCCTCAACGCTGCGGATTCCAAAGGGATCGGCCCGGCGGTGAAGCGAGCCAAAGAAGCGGGGATCGTGGTCGTGGCGGTGGACGTGGCGGCGGAAGGGGCCGATGCGACCATCACCTCCGATAATACCCAGGCGGGGGAAATGGCCTGTAAGTACATTACCGACCGCCTGAAAGGCAAAGGCAACGTGGTGATCATCAACGGACCGCCGGTCTCCGCGGTGCAGAACCGCGTGGAAGGCTGCCAGACGGAATTCAAAAAACATCCGGAGATCAAGGTGCTCTCGGACAACCAGAATGCCAAAGGCAGTCGTGAAGGCGGGCTGGAAGTGATGACCTCTCTGCTGGCGGCCAATCCGAAGATCGACGGCGTGTTCGCGATTAACGATCCGACCGCGATCGGCGCCGATCTGGCGGCGAAACAGGCCCAGCGCAACGAGTTCTTTATCGTCGGCGTGGACGGTTCCCCGGACGGTGAAGAGGCGCTGAAGCGCGAAAACTCCCTGTTTGTGGCGACCCCGGCGCAGGATCCGCAGGTGATGGCGGCGAAGGCGGTGGAGATCGGCTATGACATTCTGCAGGGCAAACCTGCGCCGAAAGAGCCTGTGCTGATCCCAGTGACGATGATCGATAAAAAGAACGTCGGCACGTATAAGGGGTGGACGGTTAAATGATCCTTTTCCCTCTCCCGGTGGGAGAGGGAACTGTTTTCAAGGAGTCCCCATGAAACGCTCCGACATCAATGAAATCCTCGGCCACACGCGGCAGTTCTTTTCCATGCACGACGTGCATCTCCCGCCGTTTGCCAGCTTTCCACCCACAAAATGGCAGCAGCTTGATCGGGCCGCGTGGCAGGAAGTGTTCGACCTTAAGCTCGGCTGGGACGTGACCGCTTTCGGCAGCAACAGCTTTGCCGCACAGGGTCTGACGCTGTTTACCCTGCGCAACGGCTCCCCCAACGGCGTGCCGTATGAGAAATGCTACGCCGAAAAAATCATGCACGTGCGCGACGGCCAGGTGACGCCGATGCATTTTCACTGGCGCAAGCGGGAAGACATCATTAACCGGGGCGGCGGGAACCTGATCATTGAGTTATGTAATGCCGGGATGCATGAGGAGACCGAAAACACCGACGTGACCGTCACGATTGACGGCTGTCGGCAAACCCATGCTCCCGGCAGCCAGCTGCGCCTCACACCAGGGGAAAGCATCTGTCTCACGCCCGGTCTGTATCACAGCTTCTGGGGCGAACGCGGCTTTGGCGACGTGCTGGTGGGCGAAGTGTCGTCGGTGAATGACGACGAGCACGACAACCACTTTTTGCAGCCCGTTGCCCGCTATAACAACATCGAAGAAGACGAACCGGCGGTGCTGGTGCTGTGCAACGAGTACAACCTGTTTCGGAGATAAGGAGTGAATGATGCCACTGATTTCTCTTGCCGACGGTCTTGAGCACGCCAGGAAACATCGCTACGCGCTGGGCGCGTTCAACGTGCTCGACTCCCATTTTCTGCGCGCGCTGTTTGCCGCCGCAAAGCAGGAACGCTCGCCGTTTATCATCAACATCGCCGAAGTGCACTTTAAGTATGTTTCCCTGGATTCGCTGGTCGAAGCGGTTAAGTTCGAAGCCGCCCGCCACGATATTCCCGTAGTGCTGAATCTCGACCACGGCCTGCATTTCGAGGCCGTCGTGCGCGCCCTGCGCCTGGGGTTTAGCTCGGTGATGTTCGACGGCTCGACGCTGAGCTACGAGGAGAACATTCGCCAGACCCGGGAAGTGGTGAAGATATGCCACGCGGTGGGCGTCTCGGTGGAGGCGGAGCTGGGCGCGGTCGGCGGGGATGAAGGCGGCGCGCTGTACGGACATGCGGATGAAGCGTTCTTTACCGACCCGCAGCTGGCGCGGGAGTTTGTCGATAAGACCGGCATCGACGCGCTGGCGGTCGCCATCGGCAACGCGCACGGCAAATACAAAGGCGAGCCGAAGCTCGATTTCCCGCGCCTGGACGCCATTCGTCAGCAGACGGGGCTGCCGCTAGTGCTGCACGGCGGCTCCGGGATTAGCGATGCCGACTTCCGCCGCGCCATCGAGCTGGGCATTCATAAAATCAACTTCTACACCGGCATGTCGCAGGCCGCGCTCGCCGCCGTTGAGCAGCGTATGGCGAACCGCCAGCCGCTGTACGATGAGTTTGCCGAACTGCTGCTGGGGATAGAAGAGGCGATAACCGATACGGTCGCCGAGCAGATGCGCATCTTCGGCAGCGCGGGGCAGGCATAATGGAACGCAAAGGCATCATCGCCGCAGGCAACATGCTGGTGGATCACGTTCACCAGATCGTGCAGTGGCCGGAGCGCGGCTGGCTGGCGGAAATCACCCACAGCGAACGCTCCACCGGCGGCGCGCCGCTCAACGTGCTGCTGACGCTGGCGAAAATGCACGTTGGCCTGCCGCTGCAGGCGGTGGGGCTGATCGGGGAAGACGGCGACGGGGACTACATTCTGGCGATGCTCGACCAGTACCACGTCAACCGCCAGCGCGTGCAGCGCACCACCTTCGCCCCAACCTCCATGTCGCAGGTGATGACCGATCCCAGCGGGCAGCGCACCTTTTTCCACTCGCCGGGCGCCAACCGTCTGCTGGATCTTCCCGCCTTCGATCGTCTCGATGGATCGATGAAGATCTTCCATCTCGGCTACCTGCTGCTGCTCGACAGCCTGGATATGCCGGATGACGAGTTTGGCACCCGCAGCGCGCGGCTGCTGGCGCAGATGCGCGAGCAGGGGTATGAAACCTCCCTTGACCTGGTGTCCCGCAAGGGCGACCCGCGCTATCAGCCACTGGTACTCCCTGCCCTGCGCCATCTGGATTATCTGGTGATTAACGAGCTCGAGGCTGGTGAGTTTAGCGGGCTGGAGATGCGCAACGCCGACGATGCGCTGAACATCGCCCATATCGCCGATGCCGCGGCGCAGCTGCTGGCGGCAGGCGTTCGTCAGCGGGTGGTAATCCACTGCCCGGAAGGGGCATGGGGTGAAACACCGGGAGAAGCAGGCCGATGGGTTCCGTCGTGGAAGCTGGAGCAGAACGAGATTATCGGCAGCGTCGGCGCGGGCGATGCCTTTTGCGCGGGCTTTTTTTACGGCTGCCATGAATCGCTGCCGCTGACAGAAAGTATTTATCTGGCGCACGCCTGCGCGCGGGCAAGCCTGCTGGCGGCCAATGCGATTGACGGCGCAAAAACGCTGGCCGAACTGCAGCTGTTTATTAAAGAGAATACTTAGGCCGCTTTCTCGCTATGAGACACATCGGCGGCAAAAACGTAGCCCAGACCGCGCATGGTTTTGATGAGCTTAGGCTGATGCGGGTTGACCTCGATTTTTCGCCGCAGGCGCATGATCAACACGTCAATCGTGCGGTCGAATACCTCGGTACTTTCGCTGTGGGTGAGCTCAAGCAGCTGCTCGCGGCTCAGTACCCGGCGGGCATTTTGCGTGAGCGCCAGCAGCAGGCCATATTCACCCTGAGTCAGTGGCACGGCGTTACGCTGCGGATCAATCAGTTCACAGCGGGCGGTGTCCAGCGTCCAGTCGTTGAAGGTTATCCCCGCCGCACGTGGCATCGGCGCTTCGGCTGCCAGCGCTCCGGTACGACGCAGCACGGCCTTAACGCGAGCCACCACCACGCGTGGATTAAACGGTTTGCCAATATAATCGTCAGCCCCCATCTCCAGCCCCACCACCACATCTGATTCACTGCCCAGCCCGGTTAACATGATCACCGGTAGCGCCGGGCGCTGCTTTTGCAGCTGCAGCAAAACCTGCAGGCCGTTGATGTCCGGCAGCATCATATCCAGCAGAACAAGGGCGATAGCCGGCTCCTGCTGGACCTGTCGCAGCGCATCCTGGCCGTTGTGGCAGACAAGCACGCTAAAGACATGCTCGCTCAGCACATCCTGCAGCAGTTCACACACTGCCATATCGTCATCAACCACCAGAATCGCCGGTTTCATCATATGCTTCCGTCAGGGGATTATGTTAAGTCTGAACCATTCTGCCGTCGGCTCCAGTGAAATGGATTTTTCCGTGACGGAAATTCAACCCATGTCACATCCGCCGCTCATTCGACACGTCAATTTTGACGATTGTCTGCTTTTCGTCAGGGATTTCGCCGGGAATGCACCGTAAAGCCGGTGAGTAACCCCACTAAAAACATGGCATAGAAGCTGCATTAGTCAGTGCGAAAGATTTGATTAACTGGAGCAGACTGATGAAAAAAGTCGTCACGGTTTGCCCTTATTGTGCCTCAGGTTGCAAGATCCACCTGGTGGTCGATAACGGCAAAATCGTCCGGGCGGAGGCCGCGCAGGGGAAAACCAACCAGGGCACGCTGTGCCTGAAGGGGTATTACGGCTGGGATTTTATTAACGATACACAAATCCTCACCCCGCGCCTGAAAAACCCTATGATCCGCCGCGAGCGCGGCGGCAAGCTGGAAGCCGTCTCCTGGAACGAGGCGCTGGATTACGTCGCCACGCGCCTGAGTGCCATTAAGGCCAAGTATGGCCCGGATGCCATTCAGACCACCGGCTCCTCACGCGGGACCGGGAATGAAACCAACTATGTGATGCAAAAATTCGCGCGCGCCGTTATTGGTACCAATAACGTCGACTGCTGCGCTCGCGTCTGACACGGCCCATCGGTTGCAGGTCTGCACCAGTCGGTCGGTAACGGCGCAATGAGTAATGCTATCAATGAGATAGATAACACCGATCTGGTGTTTATTTTCGGTTATAACCCGGCGGATTCTCACCCTATCGTCGCGAACCACGTGATTCGCGCTAAACAGAACGGGGCGAAAATCATCGTCTGCGATCCGCGCAAAATCGAAACCGCGCGCATTGCGGATATGCACATTGCGCTGAAAAACGGCTCGAATATCGCGCTGTTGAATGCGATGGGGCACGTCATTATTGAGGAGAACCTGTACGACCAGGCGTTTGTCGCCACGCGTACGGAAGGGTTTGAAGAGTACCGGAAAATTGTCGAAGGCTACACGCCGGAGTCGGTAGAGGCGATAACCGGCGTGAGCGCGCAGGAGATCCGCCAGGCGGCACGGATGTATGCCGGAGCGAAAACCGCCGCCATCCTGTGGGGCATGGGCGTGACCCAGTTCTACCAGGGCGTGGAAACCGTGCGCTCCCTGACCAGCCTCGCGATGCTGACCGGGAATCTGGGCAAAGCGCACGTCGGCGTTAACCCGGTTCGCGGCCAGAATAACGTCCAGGGTGCCTGCGACATGGGCGCGCTGCCGGACACGTATCCGGGCTACCAGTACGTGAAGTACCCGGAAAACCGCGAGAAGTTCGCGAAGGCCTGGGGCGTGGAGAGCCTGCCGGCACACACCGGTTATCGCATCAGCGAGCTGCCGCACCGCGCGGCGCACGGTGAAGTGCGGGCGGCCTACATCATGGGTGAAGATCCGCTCCAGACCGACGCCGAGCTGTCTGCGGTGCGCAAAGGCTTTGAGGATCTGGAGCTGGTGATTGTCCAGGATATCTTCATGACCAAAACCGCGGCGGCGGCGGATGTGATTCTCCCGTCGACCTCCTGGGGCGAGCATGAAGGCGTCTACACGGCGGCGGACCGCGGCTTCCAGCGCTTCTTTAAGGCGGTCGAGCCGAAGTGGGATTTGAAAACGGACTGGCAGATCATCAGCGAAATCGCCACCCGCATGGGCTACCCGATGCACTACAACAACACCCAGGAGATCTGGGACGAGCTGCGACACCTGTGCCCGGACTTTTATGGGGCAACCTATGAAAAAATGGGTGAGCTGGGCTACATCCAGTGGCCGTGCCGGGACGAGTCGGAGGCCGACCAGGGGACGTCGTATCTCTTTAAAGAGAAATTTGACACCCCGAACGGGCTGGCGCAGTTCTTCACCTGCGACTGGGTTGCGCCGATCGATAAACTCACCGACGAATACCCGATGGTGCTCTCTACCGTGCGTGAAGTAGGCCACTACTCCTGCCGTTCGATGACCGGCAACTGCGCCGCGCTGGCGGCGCTGGCGGACGAACCGGGCTACGCGCAGATCAACACCGCCGATGCGGAGCGCCTCGGCATTGAGGATGAAGCGCTGGTGTGGGTGAATTCGCGCAAAGGCCGCATCATTACCCGCGCGCAGGTCAGCGACCGTCCAAACAAAGGGGCGGTCTATATGACCTACCAGTGGTGGATTGGTGCCTGTAACGAGCTGGTGACGGAGAACCTCAGCCCGATAACCAAAACGCCGGAGTACAAATACTGCGCCGTCAACGTTGAGCCGATTGCGGATCAGCACGCGGCGGAACAGTATGTGATCGACGAATATAACAAGCTGAAAGCACGGCTGCGTGAAAGCGCAATGGGTTGAAGCCGTTAATTAATCGTTGAATAAAGGGAGTGAGTTATTCACTCCCTTTTTATTTCCGCTTAAAACATTAAAAATATAAATTATTATTCTGGAAATCGGCTCGCAAAATAATGTAATTCGCGCAGAACAGAATTACATCTTTGCATTTTAATTCAGAAGGATAAGATGTGCGGCGGGTGCTAAAGACTTTCTGTCTTGAGCATTGTTGAGGGACAGAAAGTGGAAAGCCCCGGGAAATTTTCATTCACCCGAGGCTACCCCTCAACTACCAACAGGTTGAGAGTAGCCTCTTATTCTTTTTTTGACAAGGAGTAAAAGGCATGACGCCATTAAAAACTGCGTTAGGCATCGTCTTTATTATCTGCCTGACGATAGTGATATTTACCTTTATTACTCGCGGTAGACTGTACGAGTTTTCAATAAAGAGTGAACATCAGGAGGTGGCGGCGAAATTAGCCTGCGTGGCAGGCTAACCTCTACGGGCGAAACCACGGTTTCGCCCGGCTTGTGGGATGCTGAGGTCTTAATGCACCCATTTTTTTCTTTTGCTACCGCGATTATACTGCGCGGCGTGTACCCAGATGATAAGAATCCATGAAAGCCATTTTTCTGTTGTTATTATTTTTTACGTCGTTCGCCCGCGCGGATGAGATAGGCAGCCAGTATCAGAAGCAGGCGGAAGCCGGCGATGCCCGCGCCCAGTATTATCTCGCCGATACCTACTTCAGCTCCGGTGACAGAAAGCAGGCAGCGCTGTGGGCCGAGAAAGCCGCAAAAGGCGGTGATGTCGACGCCATGGGGTTACTCTCGCAGATCCTCTTTACGCAGGGGGATTACGCTCAGGCTAAAGCGCTGGCGCAGCAGGCCACCATCGCCGGCAGCAAGCGCGGCACGATTATGCTGGCGCGTATTATGGTGAACACGCAGGCGGGTAAAACCGACTATCCTCAGGCCATCAAGCTCCTGCAAACGGCGGCCGAAGATATCGACAACGACTCGGCGGTCGATGCGCAGCTGCTGCTGGGGCTGATTTATGCCAACGGCGTAGAGGTGCCGCAGGATGACGTACAGGCGGCGTCATGGTTTAAGCGTAGCTCGTCGCTGTCACGTACGGGCTATGCGGAATACTGGGCAGGAATGCTGTTCCAGCAGGGTGAGAAAGGCTTTATCACGCCGAATAAGCAGAAAGCGCTCTACTGGCTAAACCTGAGCTGTACCGAAGGGTTTGATACGGGGTGTGAAGAGTTTGATGCGTTGAGCGGAGAATAACGTGCCGGGTGGCGGCGTCGCCTTACCCGGCCTACAAAACCCGTAGGCCCGGTAAGCGCAGCGCCACCGGGCTTAGGATGTTACTGGTCAGCCGTCTTATCAAAACGACCCAGCACTTCGCGTTCATACGCCAGCGCTTTTTTACGGTCGAATTTGTGTTCCCACTTGGCGATAACCAGCACCGCCAGCGCGTTACCCACCACGTTAAGCGCCGTACGCGCCATATCGAGGATACGGTCCACACCGGCGATAAACGCCAGGCCTTCCAGCGGAATACCCACGCTGCCCAGCGTCGCCAGCAGCACCACGAAGGAGACGCCCGGCACGCCTGCGATGCCCTTTGAGGTCACCATCAGCGTCAGAACCAGTACGATCTCCTGCCACAGCGACAGGTCAATGCCGTACAGCTGCGCGATAAAGATCGCCGCAATACTCTGGTACAACGTCGAGCCATCCAGGTTAAAGGAGTAGCCGGTCGGCACCACGAAGCTCGTTATCGACGCTGGCGCACCGTACGCCTCCATCTTCTCAATGATGCGCGGCAGCACGCTCTCAGAGCTTGCGGTGGAGTACGCCAGAATCAGTTCATCCTTCAGGATGCGGATCAGGATCCAGATACTCAGCCCGCACAGGCGCGCCACAATCCCCAGCACCACCAGCGCGAAGAACAGAATGGCGAAGTGCACCAGGATCACCAGCTTCGCCAGCGGCCACAGGGAGGCAAAACCAAAGTTCGCCACGGTCACGGCGATAAGCGCGAACACCCCAACCGGCGCGTAGCGCATCACCATGTGGGTCACTTTGAACATGGTTTCGGAGATTGAGCGGAACACGGTGACCAGCGGCTCACGGTGTGTTGCCGGCAGGGAGGAGAGCCCCAGACCAAACAGCACCGAGAAGAAGATGATCGGCAGCATCTCGCCTTTCGCCATGGAAGCAATGATGTTGGTCGGCACCAGCGACAGGATAGTCCCCATCAGACCGTGGGAATGGCTCTGCACGTCAGCGGTGGTGCTTTGGTATTTCGAAATATCCACCGTCGCCAGCTGCGACATATCGATCCCGGAGCCTGGCTGGAATACGTTCGCCAGCGTTATGCCGAGGATAATCGCAACCGTGGTGATCACTTCGAAATAGAGAATAGTTTTCGCGCCAATGCGGCCTAACTGCTTCGCATCGCCGACGCCCGCGATACCGACCACCAGCGTCGAGATCACAATAGGCACCACAATCATCTTAATCAGATGAATAAAAATATCGCCTGCCGGAGAGAGCAGGTTCGCAATCAGCCACTCGCGGCTGTCGCTATGATAATGAAGATAACTGCCCAGCAAGATGCCCAGCACAAGGGCCAGCAGGATCTGCCAGGCCAGGCTGACTTTCAAATTTTTCATAGAAACTGACTTCCTCAATGAAATCTCCGCACCAGCAAAACTGCATGAATATGGAGACATACTGAAAGGGTATGAATTGTGTTGCGTTGGTTTATGGGATTTTTTAACGCGGCGTATGAGTATCATTTGCACGACCTGTTGCGCAAGCCTTAAAGAACGACGCATTTCACTATCAAAAGCGGTTATGACGCGAGTTTGTCATAATTCTGATAAATAACCTTTTGTTATAAAAACGCTTTTTTATAAAGAATTGTGAATAATCGGCATCGTGAATTATTTCCCTTCAAAGTTTCATTCGCTCAATTTTCAACCTGTTCAAACAATGCGTGATCTGTCGCCCAAATACTAAACAAAGCTTGTAAAGCCCCTACTATTAACGTTTTTGCGACATATTATTAACATCTTACAAGGAGAAAAAAAGCCATGAGCCAAATACACAAACACGACATTCCCGCAAACATTGCGGACCGTTGCCTGATCACCCCGGAGCAGTACCACGAGAAATATCAGCAATCTGTTACCAGCCCGGACGCCTTCTGGGGCGAGCAGGGTCACATCCTTGACTGGATCAAACCTTATCAGAAGGTGAAGAATACCTCTTTCGCGCCAGGCAACGTCTCCATTAAATGGTATGAAGACGGCACGCTGAACCTGGCGGCGAACTGCCTGGACCGCCATCTTGCCGAACGCGGCAACGAAACGGCCATTATCTGGGAAGGCGACGATGCCTCTCAGAGCAAACATATCTCTTATAAAGAGCTGCACCGCGACGTCTGCCGCTTCGCCAACGTGCTGCTGGACCAGGGGATTAAAAAAGGCGACGTGGTGGCGATCTACATGCCGATGGTGCCGGAAGCGGCAGTAGCTATGCTCGCCTGCGCGCGTATCGGCGCGATCCACTCCGTCATCTTCGGCGGCTTCTCCCCTGAAGCGGTTGCCGGGCGCATCGTTGACTCGAACTCGAAGCTGGTGATCACCGCCGACGAGGGCGTACGCGCCGGGCGCGGTATTCCGCTGAAGAAAAACGTCGATGAAGCGCTGAAAAACCCGAACGTAAAATCCATCAATAACGTCATTGTCCTCAAGCGTACCGGCGGCAAGATCGACTGGCACGAGGGGCGTGACCTGTGGTGGAGCGACCTGATTGAAAAAGCGAGCGACCAGCATCAGCCGGAAGAGATGAACGCGGAAGATCCGCTGTTTATTCTTTACACCTCCGGCTCAACCGGTAAACCGAAAGGCGTACTGCACACCACCGGCGGCTATCTGGTCTATGCGGCCACCACCTTTAAATACGTCTTCGACTACCATCCGGGCGACATCTACTGGTGTACCGCCGACGTGGGCTGGGTCACCGGACACAGCTACCTGCTGTACGGCCCGCTGGCCTGCGGCGCAACGACGCTGATGTTTGAGGGCGTACCGAACTGGCCGACCCCGGCGCGCATGTGTCAGGTGGTCGATAAGCACCAGGTCAACATTCTTTACACCGCGCCAACGGCGATCCGCGCGTTAATGGCGGAAGGCGATAAGGCCATCGAGGGCACCGACCGCTCCTCATTGCGCATCCTCGGCTCCGTGGGCGAGCCCATCAACCCGGAAGCCTGGGAGTGGTACTGGAAGAAAATCGGTAACGAGAAGTGCCCGGTGATGGACACCTGGTGGCAGACCGAAACCGGCGGCTTCATGATCACCCCAATGCCGGGTGCCACGCAGCTGAAGGCCGGCTCGGCAACCCGTCCGTTCTTCGGCGTGCAGCCTGCGCTGGTGGATAACGAAGGTAATCCGCAGGAAGGCGCCACCGAGGGTAACCTGGTGATCACAGACTCCTGGCCGGGCCAGGCGCGCACGCTGTTTGGCGATCACGAGCGCTTCGAGCAGACCTACTTCTCGACCTTTAAAAACATGTACTTCAGCGGCGACGGCGCGCGCCGGGATGAAGACGGTTATTACTGGATCACCGGACGCGTGGACGACGTGCTGAACGTTTCCGGCCACCGTCTGGGTACGGCAGAAATTGAGTCCGCGCTGGTGTCGCATCCGAAGATTGCCGAAGCGGCGGTGGTCGGCATTCCTCACAACATCAAGGGCCAGGCGATCTACGCCTACGTCACCCTGAACCACGGTGAAGAGCCGTCGCCGGAGCTGTATACCGAGGTGCGCAACTGGGTACGTAAAGAGATTGGCCCGCTTGCCACGCCGGACGTACTGCACTGGACAGACTCGCTGCCGAAAACCCGTTCCGGCAAGATTATGCGCCGTATCCTGCGCAAAATCGCGGCAGGCGATACCAGCAACCTCGGCGATACCTCAACGCTTGCCGATCCTGGCGTGGTGGACAAACTGCTCGAAGAGAAGCAGGCCATCGCAATGCCATCGTAGTGTTTTCTCCCTCTCCCCGTGGGAGAGGGCCGGGGTGAGGGCATTAGACCGCACCTTCCTCCCCTCACCCTAACCCTCTCCCCATAGGGGAGAGGGGATAAAACAAACCAACCTTACCTCTGGAGATTTCTGTGATGAATAACGATATTTGTCAGCAGATAGAGAATAGTGCGCACTACAGGGAGCTCGTCGATAAGCGGCAACGGTTTGCCTTCACCCTTTCCATCATCATGCTGATTATCTATGTCGGCTTTATTCTGCTGATCGCCTTTGCGCCGCACTGGCTGGGCACCCCGTTACATGAGGGCACCAGCGTGACGCGCGGTATCCCCATTGGCATTGGCGTGATCGTGATTTCGTTTGTGCTGACCGGCGTCTACGTCTGGCGCGCGAACGGTGAGTTCGATCGTCTTAATAAAGCGGTACTGCAAGAGGTAAAAGCATCATGAAGCGAATCCTGACGGCGCTAGCCGCCACACTTCCCTTTGCCGCCCACGCGGCGGATGCCATTACCGGCGAGGTACAGCGTCAGCCAACCAACTGGCAGGCGATTATCATGTTCCTGATTTTCGTGGTGCTGACGCTGTACATTACGTACTGGGCGTCGAAACGCGTTCGCTCCCGTAACGATTACTACACTGCGGGCGGCAACATTACCGGCTTCCAGAACGGCCTGGCGATTGCGGGTGACTTTATGTCCGCCGCCTCGTTCCTCGGGATCTCCGCGCTGGTGTACACCTCCGGCTATGACGGCCTGATCTACTCCCTCGGCTTCCTTGTCGGCTGGCCGATTATTCTGTTCCTGATTGCCGAGCGCTTGCGCAACCTGGGACGTTACACCTTCGCTGACGTGGCATCCTATCGCCTGAAGCAGGGGCCGATTCGTACCCTCTCCGCCTGCGGCTCGCTGGTGGTGGTGGCGCTGTATCTGATCGCCCAGATGGTGGGCGCGGGCAAGCTTATCGAACTGCTGTTTGGCCTGAACTACCACGTCGCGGTGGTGCTGGTGGGCGTGCTGATGGTGATGTACGTTCTGTTCGGCGGCATGCTGGCCACCACCTGGGTGCAGATCATCAAAGCCGTACTGCTGCTGTTCGGCGCGAGCTTTATGGCCTTTATGGTGATGAAACACGTCGGCTTCAGCTTCAATAACCTGTTCACCGAAGCGATGGCTGTCCACCCGAAAGGAGAAGCGATCATGAGCCCGGGCGGGCTGGTGAAAGATCCGATCTCCGCGCTCTCTCTCGGTCTCGGCCTGATGTTTGGTACCGCTGGCCTGCCGCACATTCTGATGCGTTTCTTCACGGTGTCAGACGCGCGTGAAGCGCGTAAGAGCGTCTTCTACGCCACCGGTTTCATGGGCTACTTCTACATTCTTACCTTCATTATCGGCTTCGGCGCGATCATGCTGGTGGGCGCGAACCCGGCGTTTAAAGACGCGGCGGGTGCGCTGATTGGCGGTAACAACATGGCGGCGGTGCACCTGGCCGACGCGGTGGGCGGCAACCTGTTCCTCGGCTTTATCTCCGCCGTGGCCTTCGCCACCATCCTTGCGGTGGTCGCCGGGCTGACGCTGGCGGGCGCGTCTGCGGTATCGCACGACCTCTACGCCAACGTCTTCCGTAAAGGCGCGAGCGAGCGCGACGAGCTGAAGGTTTCCAAAATCACCGTGCTGGTGCTGGGCGTGGTCGCTATTCTGCTGGGGATCCTGTTTGAGAAGCAGAACATCGCCTTTATGGTGGGACTGGCCTTCTCAATTGCGGCAAGCTGTAACTTCCCAATCATTCTGCTCTCCATGTACTGGTCCAAACTGACCACCCGTGGGGCGATGATAGGCGGCTGGCTCGGCCTGCTGACAGCGGTAATTCTGATGATCCTCGGCCCGACCATCTGGGTGCAGATCCTCGGTCACGAAAGCGCTATCTTCCCGTACGAGTACCCGGCGCTGTTCTCCATTGCCGTGGCGTTTATCGGTATCTGGGTCTTCTCGGCTACCGACAACTCGCCGGAGGGTAACCTGGAGCGTGAGAAATTCCGCGCCCAGTTTATCCGCTCACAAACCGGCCTCGGCGTTGAGCAGGGCCGCGCACACTAAGCCTTTCTCCCCGGTTGCTCTGGCCGGGGAGCTTAAAACATCACCCACGCCACCAGCGGCGCAATTAACACCATCGTCACGCCCGAGAGCATCATCACCAGGCTTGCCACCACGCCCTCCTGCTGACCGAGTTCATACGAACGCGCCGTGCCTGCCCCGTGAGATGCCGCGCCAAACCCTGCTCCTTTCGCCATCCCTTCACGGATAGAGAGCCGCAGGAACAGTACATCTCCCACCGCCATGCCAAAGACGCCCGTCACCACCACAAACAGCGCCACCAGGTCCGGCTGCCCGCCGAGCGGTTTGGCGGCCGCCAGCGCAAACGGCGTGGTCACCGAGCGCACGGCCAGGCTGCGCTGAATTTCATCGGAGAGGGTAAACAGCCGCGCCAGCCAGACGGAGCTACAGACCGCCACCACCGTCGCGGTGACGACGCCCGCGCTGAGCGACATCCAGTGGCGTTTGATAATCGCCAGGTTGTCATACACCGGCACCGCAAAGGCGATAGTCGCCGGGCCGAGCAGCCACAGCAGCCAGTGGGATTCACCAATGTAGTTCTGCCAGGAGATATGGCCGAAGACCAGCATCAGCACCAGCAGGATCGGCGTGAAGACCAGCGGCATCAGCGGCAGCGTGCGAAAGCGGCGATACAGGCGTTTGTTGGCAAAGTAGATGGCGACCGTCACGATCAGGCACAACACGCTTATCTGAAAGTTAGTCATGCTTTTGCCTGCTGATTTCGAACCGGTACACCTTATCCACCACCCAGGCGGTGGCACCCAGCACCATCAGCGTGCTCAGGGCAATAACCGTGAAGATGCGCCAGCCGTCGACCATCAGCAGCTGCGCATAGTTCACCACCGCCACCACGGCCGGAACGAAGAACAGCAGCATCTCCGCCAGCAGCCAGCGCGCGCCGGCGCGCACCCAGCTGAGGGGCAACGCGCGGCAGAGGATCAGCACCAGCATCAGCACCATTCCCACCAGGTTGGCGGGTAAAGGCAGGTGCAGCCAGTCGACAAGGTATTCCGCAAAAACAAACAGTCCCGCGTAGAGCAGTACCTGAACTGGTACCTGGAGTCGTTGCACAACGGCAGGCGTAACACGGCTTAACGCCACGGCCATGGTTTTTTTCCTCAGAATTGAGACGAGGCGCCAGTATAGTGAGCGTACGTCATCGACTGAAATGAATTAAAATCATCGAAGGTATAGTTTCGAGGAATAATCATGGACATAAGAACGCTGCGCTATTTTGTCGAGGTGGTTCGCCAGCAAAGTTTTACCCGCGCAGCGGAGAAGTTGTTCGTTACCCAGCCAACCATCAGCAAAATGCTGAAAAACCTCGAAGACGAGCTGAACTGCACCCTGCTGATCCGCGACGGACGCAAGCTGCTGCTGACCGATACCGGACGCGTGGTGTTCGAGCGCGGGCTGGCGATCCTGGCGGAGTTTCGCCAGCTTGAGGCCGAGCTTGCGGACATCAACCACCTGACGAAAGGTCTGCTGCGGCTCGGCATTCCGCCGATGGTTGGCATGATGATGGCCGGGCCGATAAGCCTGTTCCGCCAGCGCTACCCCGGCGTTGAGCTTAAAATATCTGAGTTTGGCGGCCTGACCGTGCAGCAGGCGGTGATCAACGGCGAGCTGGACGTGGCGATGACGGCCCTTCCCGTGGAGGAAGAGAGTGGGCTGGCAACGCTGCCGCTGTTCAGCCATCCACTGTGCGTGCTGGTGCCCCGCTCCGGCGACTGGCTGAAGATAGACTCAGTGAAGCCCGATCTGCTCGGCGAACACCCGCTGCTGATCTACAACGAAGACTTCGCCTTAAGCCGCCAGTTGATGACTCTGTTTAACCACCATAACGTGAAGCCGCGTATTGCGGTACGCAGCGGCCAGTGGGATTTCCTCGCGGCAATGGTGCAGGCGGGCGTGGGAATTGCCATTCTGCCACAGCCGATCTGCGAGCGGCTTGATAAAAACACGCTGCGCTGGATCCCGCTGGAGAGTGACCTGCACTGGCAGTTGGGGATGATTTGGCGTGAAGGAGTGTATCTTTCGCACAGCGCACAGGCGT
Source organism: Enterobacter cloacae complex sp. P12RS (assembly GCF_014895875.1). Lineage (NCBI taxonomy): Bacteria > Pseudomonadati > Pseudomonadota > Gammaproteobacteria > Enterobacterales > Enterobacteriaceae > Enterobacter > Enterobacter cloacae complex sp. P12RS. Next base: position 67,014 of record NZ_JADBQO010000019.1, on the reverse strand, counting down.
GGCTGCAATGTTGTGAGGGGTTTTGGGTGCGGTCTGAATAGTGCCGGGTGGCGGCTTCGCCTTATCCGGCCTACGGTTCAAATGTAGGCCCGGTAAGCGTAGCGCCACCGGGCAACAACGCGCTACTGATTCTCTATTAACAGCGCTTCTAACAGGTCCAGATCGTGCAGCAGCTTTTGCAGCGTCTCGTTGCTGATCTGACGCGTCGCGCGCAGGTGATACAGCTCGGCACGCTCGGAGCGCAGCGCCGCCAGGCGGAAACGACGCTCGAGGTTCTCTTCCTGCAGCGAGCTTTCCACGTCGTTACGTCCGTCAGCACGACGGCGCAAATTACCAATCACGCGTGAACTGACTTCCTTCAGCAGCTGGTTATCAATGTTCTCTTCGGCATCGGCAGCCAGACGCTCCTCCATCTTCTCAATGGCGACAATCGCGACTTCTGCCGTCGCCGCACGGGCTATCCGCTCCTCTTTGTGCTGTTGGGTCGAGTCACCGGCATCAATGTGCTGGAGTAAAATCGGCAGCATAATCACGCCGACAAACAGCGAGAAGAGAATCACGCCCGCCGCCAGGAACACCAGCTCGTAGCGCGCCGGGAAGACGTCGCCCGTCGGCAGCAGCAGCGGAATAGAGAGCACACCGGCGAGGGTTATCGCCCCGCGTACGCCCGCGAAGGAGGCAATCAGCAGCTCGCGCGTGGTCCAGGAGCCGAACTCCATCGGCTTTTTGGTCAGGAAGCGGACGCTGAACTTTTTCATCGTCCACAGCCAGCCGAAACGCACCAGCATTAATGCCATGTAGATCAGCACGATATCGGTAAACAGCATCCAGACTTCAACGTTTGGATCCGCCTCCGCCGCGATCAGCGAGGATTCCATAATGCCCGGCAGCTGCAGGCCCAGCAGCAGGAAGACCATGCCGTTAAAGACAAACTCCAGCATCGCCCAGGTGCTGTTGGCGCGCAGGCGCATCGCCAGCGGCGCGCGGCGCATCACGCCGGAGCGGGTGATGGTCATCCCCGCGGCTACCGCAGCCAGAATGCCCGAGACGCCGATATGTTCAGCGATAAGGTAAGAGGCAAACGGCAGCAGGAACAGCAGAACGATTTGTGTCGCCGGTTCATCGCCGCCCCAGCGGCTGAGGAAGCGCAGCGAACGACCGTACAGCCAGCTCACCACGAAGCCCGCGAGAATACCGCCAATCGCCACCTTGAAGAATTCCAGGGTCGCGCCACCAATGGTAAAGACCATGGTGCCCATGGCTACCGCCACGGCAAACTTCAGGGCCACCAGGCCGGAAGCGTCGTTCATCAACGCCTCGCCCTGCAAAATGCCCATTATTTTCTTCGGAATGCGCCCTTCACCCACAATGCCGGAAAGGGCCACGGCGTCGGTCGGCGACAGCACGGCGGCCAGCGCAAAGGCGGGAATTAACGGGATACCCGGTACGGCCCAGTAGATCAGGAAACCAATCCCGACCACGGTAACGACCACCAGCGCCAGCGCCAGGCCGAAGATCTCTCGCCCGTGCTCAAGAAATTCGCGCGTCGGCGTTTTCCACCCATCGGCAAACAGCAGCGGCGGGATAAACAGCACGAGGAACAGTTCCGGATCGAACTCCACGTGCAGACCGAACGTCGGCCACGCAAGCAGCGCGCCGATGGCTATTTGCATTAAAGGCAGGGGGACCTGGAAGGGCAGTACGCGTGTAACCACCCCGGATAATGAGACCACAAGGGTCATGATGAGTATTGTGAAGAAAATTTCCATGCGTTCCCTGTTTGCTGTGTTTCTTTTTAAGCCAAACCTGAGGCGTCGTGCCTCTTATTCTATCCTCTCCAGAGTAACGCAAAAGGCAACGGGATGAGTCCTGAAAATAAAAACGGGCGGCCTGAGCCACCCGTTTTCGCATCAATGGATAACTCAGATTGCCCAGCCGCCCGCGTAGAAGGCGACCAACGCAACGGCGATCACCACGGTGCCGATGTTCAGCTTGCGCCACTCTCCGGAAACCAGACGACCAATCACCAGCGACGCGAAACCGATCATGATGCCGGTCACGATGTTACAGGTCAGGACGATAAACACTGCGGTAATCAGGCCGGACATCGCATCCACGAAGTCCGCAAAATCGATTTTCGCCACGTTGCTCAGCATCAGCAGGCCGACGTACATCAGCGCTGGCGCGGTCGCATACGCAGGCACCAGGTAGGAGAGCGGAGAGAGGAACAGGATCAGCAGGAACAGCACGCCGACGGTGATGGCCGTCAGGCCGGTTTTACCGCCTGCCGCCGTACCCGCTGCAGATTCGATGTACACCGCCGCAGGCGCCGCCCCCACCAGACCAGAGAAGACGCTGCTCAGGGAGTCGGTGGTCAGCGCTTTGCCGCCATCAATAATCTGACCGTCTTTATCCAGCAGGTTGGCCTGACCGGCCACCGCGCGAATGGTACCGGTGGCGTCAAATACCGCGGTCATCACCAGCGCCAGCACGCTTGGCAGGATCACCGGGTTCAGCGCGCCGACGATATCCAGGCTGCCGATCAGGGAGTTGCCTTTGTCATCGCTCAGCGACGGCATGGCGAAAATACCGGAGAAGTGAACGGTCGGATCGAAAATCAGGCCGACAATAGAAATGCCAATAATGGTCAGCAAAATGCCGCCCGGCACCTTCAGTTTTTCCAGGCCGATAATCACCGCCAGACCGATGAGCGACATAATGACCGGGAAGCTCGCGAAATGACCGAGCGCTACCGGCAGGCCGTCCAGCGGGTTCTTGATGACCAGACCCACGCCATTGGCAGCGATCAGCAGCAAGAACAGGCCGATACCGATACCGGTTCCGTGCGCCACGCCCTGCGGCAGGTTGCGCAAAATCCAGCTACGGATGCCGGTGGCAGAAATAACGGTAAACAGTACGCCCATCAGGAACACGGCGCCGAGGGCAACCGGTACGCTGATCTGCTGGCCCAGCACCAGACTGAACGCGGTAAAGGCGGTCAAAGAGATGGCGCAACCAATCGCCAGCGGCAGGTTCGCCCACAGGCCCATTACGATGGAGCCCACGCCAGCCACCAGGCAGGTGGCGACAAAGACAGCCGCAGGCGGGAAGCCCGCCTTGCCCAGCATGCCCGGCACCACGATGACGGAGTAAACCATCGCCAGAAACGTGGTCAGACCGGCAACGACTTCCTGGCGCACGGTGCTGCCACGAGCCGAAATTTTAAACATGGCGTCAAGTGAACCGCCGGTACGCGCAGATGGCGTAGACATAGAAAACATCCCCTGAGAGTTTTTATAGAACGTCCATAAGCGTGGTGGAGACACCGCTGCCAGCTAAAACGTCAAATCCGTATGTTGCGTTTGCGACGAAAGGGCGTCACAAAAAAAGCAAACGTTTAGCTCCGCGCTTATAAAACGGGTGGTCAAATTAAGGCAAACGATTATCCAGCCTAATACCCGCCCTTTTCAACTGAACTTTGTCGTTTTTCGCTAAAATTCACTTATGACGATGAAGAAATAAACAGAGGATGCGCAAACGTTATCGTCTATGCGCAATTTGTTTACATTTCAATCCTCGCCCGGGATCGTTAACGGGCCACCTTGTTGCAGGGTTCTTTGCCAGCCAGGGCTAGTTTCCACTTTTTGCTTCCATGCCTGAATATGCGGAAGATTAGCAATGCCGCCGCGCGCCAGCAGGGCAAAGAGGGGGAAGCTCATCTGAATGTCGGCCATGCTTAACGTCTCTCCGGCAAACCAGCTGTTTTTAGCAAGATGTGAGTCAATAAAGCGCGCATGGGTCTCCAGCTGGGGGTTGAGATACGCTTTCTGTACCCCCTGCCCCAGCGCCTTACCCAGCGTTCGGATGCCAAACGGCACGGGCGGTTTGCCCAGGCTGCTGAAGACCAGCTTCATGAGCAGCAGCGGCATCAGCGACCCTTCTGCGTAATGCAGCCAGAAGCGGTATTGCACCTTATGCGCGGGGTCTAAAGGCTTCAGCCGCGATTCGGCATCATAGGTTTCCTGCAGATACTCCAGAATGGCGCCTGACTCCGCAAGGATCAGCCCGTTATCTTCAATGACCGGCGATTTGCCCAACGGATGCACCTTTTTGAGGGACTCGGGTGCCAGCATGTTCTTTTCGCGCTGGTAGTGAACAATCTCATAAGGCAGGGCGAGCTCTTCCAGTGCCCAGATCACGCGGTGCGAGCGCGACTGGTTAAGGTGATGTACCGTGAGCATGATTTTCTCCTGTTATTCATACTTTTTAACTATAGAAAATCGAACAACACCGCGAAAAAATTTCGTCTAAAAAACGGCTAGCGCGGCTGGCGAAAAAACGGGTCTTGCATAGAATTAAAGTGTCAGCACAATCCGGAACCTCCCCAACCAGCTCGACACGAGGGGTGCTGATGTCGGGGGAAACCCTCCCGTGAACCAGCGGGATAGAGAGAAAGACAAAGACCGGGAAAAACTAAAGCGCCCTTAGTGGCGCTTTAGTTCTTTATTATGCTTTTTGCCGCAAGAACTCAATCCTCCTCCAGCAGCCGCGCCCCGGTCCCCTGCTCGCCCAGCCTGTCGCCAGGGTTACGTAGCGGGCAGTCGCTACGGGACAGGCAGCCGCAGCCGATACAGCCGTCCAGCTCGTCACGCAGCGCCACCAGCGTGTGGATACGCCTGTCCAGCTCTTCACGCCACTGGGACGAAAGCTCTTTCCACTCTTTCGGGCTAAGCGTGTGCCCTTCCGGCAACACGCCGAATGCCTCACCGATCGTCGCCAGGGGAATGCCGATGCGTTGCGCAATTTTGATAATCGCCACGTAGCGGAGCACGTCACGGGTATAGCGGCGCTGGTTTCCGCCGTTACGGATGCTTTTAATTAACCCTTTGCTTTCATAGAAGTGGAGCGCCGATACCGCAACGCCGCTTCGCTTTGCCACTTCGCCGGGGGTTAACAGCGCTTTAATGCGCGGCAATCTCTTTTCCATAAAACCTCTTTACCTCAAGTTAACTTGAGGAATTATACTCCCCCGCAGAGAAAACGACGAATCAACCGAGAAAGTTGTATCTACAGAGGGGCAACCTTATGTCGCATCAGCAAATTATTCAGACACTTATTGAATGGATTGACGATCATATCGACCAACCGTTGAACATTGATGTGGTCGCAAAAAAATCGGGCTATTCGAAATGGTATTTACAGAGAATGTTCCGCACGGTCATGCACCAGACGCTGGGGGAGTACATTCGCCAGCGCAGGCTCCTGCTGGCGGCGCAGGCGTTACGCTCAACGCAGCGGCCGATTTTTGATATCGCGATGGATCTTGGCTATGTTTCGCAACAAACCTTTTCCCGCGTGTTTCGCCGCGAGTTTGACCGTACGCCGAGCGATTATCGCCACCAGTTGAATTAATGCATATCAGTGCAAAGGTTGCTGCTGCCAGGTCATAAACTCCTGGGGCGGCATCGCTTTCGCGAAGTGCCATCCCTGACAGAACTCAACGCCGCGCTTCAACAGCCAGCTCACCTGCTCAGCCGTCTCAACCCCTTCCGCAATGGTTTTAAGCCGCAGGCTTTGCGCCATCTCGATAATATGCTCGGCGATCAGGTGGCTGGTACTGTTGGTGGTTAAGGTGTCGATAAACGATTTATCGATTTTCAGAATATCCACGTTCAACGAGTAGAGGTTGTGCAGGTTGGAATAACCGGTCCCGAAATCATCGATCGCCACTTCATAGCCCGCCTGACGGAAGGCCTGAATCACCGGCGTGGTTTTTGGCACATCGATAAAGCCGCGCTCCGTCACTTCAATTTTAATTTGCTGGGCGCGTACGGCGTAGTGCCGGGCCTTGTCAGAAATCATGGCGATCAGCCGCGAGGAGTGAAAGTCCGTGGCCGACAGGTTGATCGAAATATAGAGATGCGGATGCGCCGCCAGGAAATGGCCCAGATCGCTGAATACCTCCTCAACGACATAATCCGTAATCCGCTCGCTCATTCCCTCTTTTTCCGCAAGCGGAATAAACTCAGCCGGGCTCATTACCTGCCCATTGAAACCAGGCCAGCGCAACAGCGCCTCTGCCCCCACACACTGGTTGTTCTTGATATCAATAATCGGCTGATAGTGCACACAAAGCTGGCGCTTGTTCAGCGCCCGGTGCAGTAAGCGCCCCGGCGAATTAAGCTCACGATGGGTGCGGGACCACACCAGCAAAATAATAATGCTGCAGATCATTCCCAGCGGTAGCGTCAACGTCGCCTGGTGATAGAGCGTTTCATAAAAACGTTTATCTGACGTCGACACGATGGCGGCAATAGGCCGATTTGTCGATTTCACGACCGTATAGAAACGGTTATCTTTTTGAAATACCGATTCCTTATCCCGAATCATCGAATTTAATAAAGTCGCATTGGCTTTCTGGCTGACGGAAAAGAAGGCATTAGTTACCGTGTCGTATACCCCCCATGCGAGGGAATGATCGGTAGACATCACTTCACTGTAAGAAAGCGGATTGACCACCACGACATAATTTCCGCGCTGCATGTATGTCATTTTATAGCCAGTATAAAATGGCGTATCGCGAAAATAATAGATAGCAACGTCAGGTTTACGCGTGTAATTAGCGACCGGAATGACGTAGGGTTGATCCGGTGTAAAAACGGTCGAACAAAGAAAATTCTGACCTTCTGCATAAATTAAATCGGCGACAAACAGGCGGCCACGAACAACGTTCAACATATATTGACGATGTTCCGGCGTACAACGTTCACCCTGATATTTTTCTGCCTCGCCCCTGGCCAGTTCAACTTGTTGAATTACCAGTTCTGTTTTGTCTAAAGCCAGTTCAGCAAATGTCCGTAGCTGAGCGCTCGTTTCCGACTCGGCTCGTAGCTGGGCAAACCATAGAGCAAGCATCACCGGCAGCATAACTACCATGATGATCCCTACCACTCTGAGCATTTTGCGCCGCGCGCTACGATTCATTTCCCGCCCTATATCCCTGCATGTTGTACGCCTGTAGTAATGAAGGCCGGATGCTTTGTTAAACAGGTGATTACGTTGCATGAATCATGCGAAGTTAGCAACTGACTTTTAGTATTAAAAATCTTAAATTTCGTTATGACGATAATATTTTCCCGTAAGCTAAACTGTAAGTATTCGTTCCGTTTTAATTAAGGAAAATAATTATCCATCGCGTACGGGAGGTTTGAAGAGAACACAACAGAGGATCGCTGATTAAGCAAAACTTCTGGCGGCATGAAAAAAGTACAACACCAACGTGACGTTTTATCCTATTTCTGCGGGTATATTTTGTTCGTTGTTTTATAAATAATCAGACATCACCACAATATTATCAGAAAATAATGCGCCCCCTAAAAACGGCACGGCTGGCCGTCTCTCTGCCTCCAGATGCTCTTCCCCACTTACCCGACGGGATTACCTCAGCGCGTTGTGGATCCGCCTCCCCCTGTGCGAAGGCGGTCCCGAACCGCATGCTCTTTTTTTCGGGTAATAAAATCCCCTTTTTTGGCTACGCAGACACTGGCGAATAAATCAACAAATGTGATATAGTTCACACATATTGTGTAACGAGAAACACTGTTTCATTCAGTTCGTCTGTTTTGTAGAGGATGGGTTTTATGGCAACCATTACTACCAGCATGGTTCTCCTGCGCTGGCCCTTGTTGAGCGCGGTTTTGATGTTTTTAGCCAGCACGCTGAACATTCAGTTTCGTAAATCCGACTACGCGGGTCTTGCCGTCATAAGTACCCTTTTAGGGCTTGGCGCGGCCTGCTGGTTCGCAACGGGCCTGCTGGGCATTACCCTGCTGGATATGGCCGCGGTCTGGGAAAATATAAAAGTGGTGATGGTTGAGGCGATGAACCACACCCCACCAGACTGGCCGATGGTGATTACCTGATCCCTTCAGCAATAAAAAAACCCAGACGATGTCTGGGTTTTTTGTTTTAGCATCCGTTGATCAGAACGGGATATCGTCGTCGAAGTCCATTGGCGGTTCGTTAGACGGAGCAGGAGCAGACTGCTGCTGCGGACGAGACTGCGCGCCGCCGCTGAACTGGTTGCCGCCCTGCGGCTGCTGAGGCTGACCCCAACCGCCCTGCTGCTGGTTCTGACCGCCACCTGCCGGTGCGCCACCGCCCTGACGGCCACCCAGCATTTGCATGGTACCGCCCACGTTCACCACCACTTCCGTGGTGTATTTTTCCTGACCGGATTGGTCGGTCCATTTGCGGGTACGCAGCTGGCCTTCGATATAGACCTGAGAACCTTTACGCAGATACTCACCGGCTACTTCTGCCAGTTTGCCAAACAGCACAACGCGGTGCCATTCGGTCTGCTCTTTCATTTCACCGGTCGCTTTATCACGCCAGGATTCGGAAGTAGCCAGCGTAATGTTGGCAACTGCGCCACCACTCGGCATGTAGCGTACTTCCGGGTCCTGGCCCAGATTACCGACGAGAATCACCTTGTTTACGCCTCTGCTGGCCATGTTCGTGTCTCCTGAATACGTTTCTTAATAGTGTAAACGCGCGAGTGTACCATTTCCACGCGGCAATTTGCATAGTTGCGTGGTCGGTTCAGAAATCTCCCGCGAACTCGACATTGTTACACAGTGAATCAGAAAATGCATTCCAATACTGTATATTCAAACAGGTCATTTTGTGTCATAATTAGCCGTTTCTGACAGCCGTTTGTCCTTCAAACAAACCAGGCAATCCGTGTTCCAACCGGGAAAGGTGAATGGATAAGATCGAAGTTCGGGGCGCCCGCACCCATAATCTCAAGAATATCAACCTCATAATCCCTCGCGACAAACTCATCGTCGTGACCGGGCTTTCGGGGTCTGGCAAATCCTCACTGGCTTTCGACACTTTGTATGCCGAAGGACAGCGTCGTTACGTCGAATCACTTTCTGCGTACGCGCGTCAGTTCCTGTCGCTGATGGAAAAACCGGATGTCGATCATATTGAAGGGTTATCGCCTGCTATCTCTATTGAGCAGAAGTCTACCTCGCATAACCCGCGTTCAACGGTCGGTACCATTACCGAAATTCACGACTACCTGCGTCTGCTGTATGCCCGCGTGGGTGAGCCGCGCTGCCCGGACCACGATGTCCCGCTGGCGGCACAGACCGTGAGCCAGATGGTGGATAACGTGCTGTCGCAGCCGGAAGGCAAACGCCTGATGCTGCTGGCACCGATCATCAAAGAGCGTAAAGGCGAGCACACCAAAACGCTGGAGAACCTGGCAAGCCAGGGCTATATCCGCGCCCGTATCGACGGCGAAGTGTGTGACCTGTCCGATCCGCCAAAGCTTGAGCTGCAAAAGAAACACACCATCGAAGTGGTGATTGACCGCTTTAAGGTGCGTGACGATCTCGCCACGCGTCTGGCTGAATCCTTTGAAACCGCGCTGGAACTCTCTGGCGGCACGGCCGTGGTCTCCGACATGGACGACCCGAAAGCGGAAGAGCTGCTCTTCTCCGCCAACTTCGCCTGCCCGATTTGCGGCTACAGCATGCGCGAGCTGGAACCGCGCCTGTTCTCGTTCAACAACCCGGCGGGCGCGTGCCCGACCTGTGACGGTCTGGGCGTGCAGCAGTATTTCGATCCGGATCGCGTGATCCAGAACCCCGAGCTGTCGCTCGCGGGCGGCGCGATTCGCGGCTGGGATAAGCGTAACTTCTACTACTTCCAGATGCTGAAATCGCTGGCGGAGCACTACAAATTCGACGTTGAAGCGCCGTGGGCGAGCCTGAGCCCGAACGTGCACAAAGTGATCCTGTTCGGTTCCGGCAAAGAGAACATCGAGTTCAAATACATGAACGATCGCGGCGATACCTCCGTGCGTCGCCACCCGTTCGAAGGGGTGCTGCACAATATGGAGCGCCGCTACAAAGAGACCGAATCCAGCGCGGTGCGCGAGGAGCTGGCGAAGTTCATCAGCAACCGCTCCTGCGCCACCTGCGAGGGCACGCGTCTGCGTCGCGAAGCGCGCCACGTGTTTGTGGAAAACACGGCGCTGCCGACCATCTCAGACATGAGCATCGGCCACGCAATGGACTTCTTCAACAACCTGAAGCTTTCCGGCCAGCGTGCGAAAATCGCCGAAAAAGTGCTGAAAGAGATCGGCGATCGCCTCAAGTTCCTCGTGAACGTTGGCCTGAACTACCTGACGCTTTCCCGCTCGGCGGAAACGCTCTCCGGCGGTGAAGCCCAGCGTATCCGTCTGGCGAGCCAGATTGGCGCGGGCTTAGTCGGCGTGATGTACGTGCTGGATGAACCGTCCATCGGCCTGCACCAGCGCGACAACGAGCGTCTGCTCGGCACGCTGATCCACCTGCGCAATCTCGGCAACACGGTAATCGTGGTGGAGCACGACGAAGACGCAATTCGCGCCGCAGACCACGTGATCGACATCGGCCCGGGCGCGGGCGTGCACGGCGGCCAGGTGGTGGCGGAAGGTACGCTGAAGGACATTATGGCGGTGCCCGAGTCGCTGACCGGCCAGTACATGAGCGGCAAGCGCAAAATTGAAGTGCCAAAACAGCGCGTCGCGGCGAACCCGGAAAAAGTGCTGAAGCTCACAGGGGCACGCGGCAACAACCTGAAGGACGTCACCCTGACGCTGCCGGTTGGCCTGTTTACCTGCATTACCGGCGTGTCCGGTTCCGGTAAATCGACGCTGATCAACGATACGCTGTTCCCAATTGCGCAGACGGCGCTGAACGGCGCGACGCTGGCCGAGCCTGCACCGTACCGCGATATTCAGGGGCTGGAGCATTTCGACAAGGTTATCGACATCGACCAGAGCCCGATTGGCCGTACGCCGCGTTCCAACCCGGCGACCTATACCGGCGTCTTCACGCCCGTACGTGAACTCTTCGCCGGCGTACCGGAAGCGCGTTCGCGCGGGTATACGCCAGGACGTTTCAGCTTTAACGTGCGCGGCGGCCGCTGTGAAGCGTGTCAGGGCGACGGCGTGATCAAGGTTGAGATGCACTTCCTGCCGGATATCTACGTGCCGTGCGACCAGTGCAAAGGCAAGCGCTATAACCGCGAAACGCTGGAGATTAAGTACAAAGGCAAGACCATCCACGAAGTGCTGGACATGACCATCGAAGAGGCGCGCGAGTTCTTTGACGCCGTCCCTGCGCTGGCGCGTAAGCTGCAGACGCTGATGGACGTAGGCCTGACCTACATTCGCCTGGGGCAGTCAGCAACAACCCTGTCCGGCGGTGAGGCGCAGCGCGTGAAGCTGGCGCGCGAGCTGTCCAAGCGTGGTACCGGCCAGACGCTCTACATTCTGGATGAGCCGACCACCGGCCTGCACTTTGCGGATATCCAGCAGTTGCTTGAGGTGCTGCATCAGCTGCGCGATCAGGGCAACACGATTGTGGTCATCGAACATAATCTGGACGTGATTAAAACCGCGGACTGGATTGTCGATCTCGGCCCGGAAGGCGGCAGCGGCGGGGGTGAAATCCTCGTCTCCGGTACGCCAGAGACCGTTGCAGAGTGCGAAGCCTCGCACACCGCGCGCTTCCTTAAACCGTTGCTGTAATTGTTACACGGAGAGCTGCTGTCGGGTCGCTTCCGGCAGCAGCTCAACCGCCTGCTTGTAGGACGCATCCACCAGATAGTAAATTTGCGAGCCGGGCAGCGAGCCGTCCAGATAAACGGTACTCCAGTGCGCCTTATTGAGGTGCTGGCTCGGCCTCACATCATCATGCTGCTGACGTAATAGATCCGCCAGTTCCGGACTGGTTTTCAGCGACGCCGCCGGGCGCCCTTCAACCTCTTTCACCATCGCAAACAGCACGTCTCCCACTTTGATCTGCGTGGCTTTCCAGTCGCTGTGAACGCTTTGTTCCGCGCCAGGCTTGCTCATGCAGTACTGAAGTATCTCCGAAAATGTCATCTTTATTCCCCTTGTAGCGTTGCGATAATTTTACGCGAACCACCGTGAATGCGATGTTCTCCCAGCCAGATCCCTTGCCACGTTCCCAGCATTAGCCGCCCGTTATGAACCGGCAGCATCAGCGATACGCCCAGCAGAGAAGATTTGATATGCGAAGGCATGTCATCTGCGCCTTCATAATCGTGCTCGTAGGGGGCGTTGTCCGGAACCGTCTTCAGGAAATGGTGTTCCATATCAGACCGGACGGTAGGGTCGCAATTTTCATTAAGCGTGAGGGAGGCTGACGTGTGCTGAAGCAGCAGATGCAGTAAACCCGTTTTGACGCGCGACAGGTCGCGGAGTTGCCCGATGACTTCGTCCGTCACAAGGTGAAACCCGCGGGGTTTAGCGCTTAAGGTCAGGGTCTGTTGATACCACATGAGCTGCTCCGTTCTGAAAGATGAATCTTTCTAAGTGTGCAGCAAGAAGGCGAAAGGTAAAACCCGCAGCGGCGGATTTGTTCAAAAAAGAATCAAACCCGCCGATCAAGAACTAATACTCGGAGTTAACAATCACCTCCTCGCCAAACTTGCCTGCCATCGGCAGCGGTCGATAGGTCGAGTTAGAGGCACGCAGCACCCGGATCGCTCTGGCCCCCACATCCTGCGCCGCGGTAATGTCGTTATCCGAATCACCGTAGAACACTTTGATGTTTTTCTGCTCCAGCCACTGGGTTTTGGTGTTTTGTCCCTCTTTATCACCGGCAAAAATGACCGGATTCATGCTGGCCGCCGGGATCTGAAAATCGTCCTGCAGGGTTTTGGAGACGGTCTCCGTTTTGGTCTGGCTACGGCCGGTGACAAAGTAAATGCTGTCGCCGCGCTTAACGTGCATGGCGATCAGCGCGCGGGCCACCTCTTTCGGAATGCTGAACTCATCCCAGCCGTTATTCATTTTTTCCCAGAACTCCGGGTTCTTCAGATACGCTTCGCTGTCCGGAGAATACGTTTTCTTGCCACGCCAGAAGCCAGGGCTTGAGAACAGCACGGTATCGTCAATGTCGAAGCCCACGGCCATTGGCGGGCGGCCCACCAGGCTGTTTTCGATTTGGGCCACGGAAACCCAGTGAATGGGTGCCTGCTCGGCAAGGATAGCGGCGGTGGTGCCGGTGTAAAGCGGCGTCGGTGCGGAAGCGCGCGCGACGACGGCGCTATTAAGCGAGAACAATAAGCAGGCGGCGCTGAGCGCCAGTGTGATCTTGCGCATATTTTCCCCTGAATATTCAGTTTGTTATCTTTATATTTTGAGTGGATGGTCAAAAATCTATCCGACCATAACCCCGGCGGGAGGGGAAGGAAAGGAGTTTTTACTTATAAAGATGAATAAAAAGAAGACGATCACAAAGTGCCGGGGGACGTGTTTATGCGGTCTGATGCCCTCACCCCAGCCCTCTCCCACGGGGAGAGGGCTGGGTTAGTGAGCATTTACATTACAGCAGCAAACGCCTGCGCCACGCGCTGGACGTTGCCGGCATTCAGGCCCGCCACGCACATACGGCCGCTGGCGATCAGGTAGACGCCGAACTCGTCACGCAGGCGATCGACCTGTGCCGCGCTCAGTCCGGTATAGCTGAACATCCCGCGCTGCTTGAGCAGATAGTCGAAGTTATGCCCCGGCACCGCCTCTTTCAGCACGTTAACAAGTTCCTGACGCATCGACAGAATGCGCTTGCGCATCGCTTCCACTTCCGCAAGCCAGGTGGCTTTCAGCTGTTCGTCGCCCAGAACGGTCGCCACCACCTGCGCACCAAAGTTCGGCGGGCTGGAGTAAATACGGCGGACCGTCGCTTTCAGTTGGCCGAGAACGCGCCCCGCGGCTTCGGCGTCTTCACACACCACGGACAGACCGCCAACGCGCTCGCCGTAGAGAGAGAAGATTTTTGAGAAGGAGTTGCTGACCAGCGCTGGCAGCCCGGCGCTGGCAACGGCGCGGATGGCGTAAGCATCTTCTTCCATGCCCGCGCCAAAGCCCTGATAGGCGATGTCGAGGAACGGGATCAGGTTACGTGCCTTCAGCACCTCGATCACCGCATCCCACTGGGCATTGGTGAGGTCCGCCCCGGTCGGGTTATGGCAGCATGGGTGCAGCAGCACGATGCTGCGCGCCGGCAGGGTGTTAAGCTTTTCCAGCAGCGCTTCGACGCGCACGCCATTGGTTTCGCTGTCGAACCACGGATAGGTCTCGACCTTAAAGCCCGCACCTTCAAAGATGGCCACGTGGTTTTCCCACGTCGGGTCGCTGACCCACACGCCGGAATCCGGGAAATATTTTTTCAGGAAATCTGCGCCTACCTTCAGCGCACCCGAGCCGCCCAGCGTCTGGATAGTCGCCACGCGCTTTTGCGCGAGCACCGCGTGGTCCGCACCAAACAGCAGCGGCGCAATCGTATTACGGTAGGTGTTTAACCCTTCCATCGGCAAATAAAGCGAAGCACCGTGCGGGGTTGCGTTAAGACGCGCTTCGGCTTCGGCAACGGCTTTCAGTTGAGGAATGATGCCGTCCTCGTTGTAATAAAGACCAATGCTGAGGTTCACTTTATCGCTGCGAGGATCTTCTTTGAAACGCTCCATCAAGGAGAGTATAGGGTCGCCGGCGTAGGCGTCTACTTTCTGAAACACGCGATGTTCTCCGGATTATTATGAGGCAGGGTTTTCAACAATAAACCGGAAGCGGAATAAGATCGAGGGGATGTTAACACAAGCGGGATGCATCGCATCCCGTTAAAGCTCAGTCGATGTATTTCATCGCCACCCGCGACGTCAGACGCGTAATAAGTTCGTAAGCACTCACTTTTGTAATTTCAGCAATGCGTTCAACGGGCAGACCTTCACCCCACATCACCGCATCGTCGCCCGCTTTATCCTGCGCGCCGGGCCCAAGATCCACGCAAATCATATCCATCGCCACGCGGCCGACAATTTTCACTTCACGACCATTGACCAGCACCGGCGTGCCCGTTGGTGCCGCGCGCGGATAGCCGTCGCCGTAGCCCATCGCCACCACGCCAAGCCGCGTGTCGCGCTCGCTGGTCCAGGTACCGCCGTAACCCACCGGCTCGCCCGCTTTGTGCTCTCGCACGGCAATCAGCTTTGATACCAGCGACATCACCGGCTTAAAGCCTAAGTCCGGCCCCCAGGGTTTATTCTCAAGCGGGGAAACGCCATACAGGATAATCCCCGGACGCGCCCAGTCGAAGTGGGATTGCGGCCACAGCAGAATGCCGCCGGATGCCGCAATGGAGCGCATTCCCGGCTTGCCTTCGCAGAAGGTGTTGAAGATATCAAGCTGCTGCTCGGTTGCGCCACATTCGGGCTCATCGGCACGGGCGAAGTGGCTGACGATATTGACCGGCTGACGCACATTTTTGCACTGGCACAAACGCTGATAAAACGCCTCCGCGTTTTCCGGACGCACGCCCAGCCTGTGCATGCCCGTATCGAGCTTCATCCAGACGGTGACCGGCTCGCTCAGTTCAGCCGTTTCCAGCGCGGCCAGTTGTTCTTCGTTGTGTACCGCCGTGTGCAGCTGCTGGTCTGCAATGGTCGGCAGATCCGAGGCTTCAAAAAAGCCTTCAAGGAGCAGAATCGGTTGCGTAATGCCGCCTGCGCGCAGGCGGAGAGCTTCTTCGAGACGGGCGACGCCAAAGGCGTCGGCATCGGGGAGCGTTCGCGCGGTCTCAAGAAGACCGTGTCCGTAAGCGTTCGCTTTCACGACTGCAACGAGCCTGCTGGCGGGCGCCAGTTCACGCAGACGTTGCAGGTTGTGTCGCAGAGCGCGGCGGTTAATAACAACAGTTGCCGCTTGCATTTGAATTCCTTAGAAATTACTCATCATCATATTGAGGACCGGCATAGTTGTCGAAACGCGACCACTGTCCGTTAAAGGTCAGACGTACCGTACCGATGGGGCCGTTACGTTGCTTACCAATAATAATTTCGGCGATCCCTTTCAGGTCGCTGTTCTCGTGATAGACCTCATCACGGTAGATGAACATGATTAAGTCGGCATCCTGCTCAATGGAGCCGGATTCACGCAGGTCGGAGTTGACCGGGCGTTTGTCTGCACGCTGTTCCAGGGAGCGGTTAAGCTGCGACAGCGCCACTACCGGCACGTGCAGCTCTTTAGCTAACGCCTTGAGCGAGCGGGAAATCTCTGCAATTTCCAGCGTACGGTTGTCGGAGAGCGACGGGACGCGCATCAACTGAAGGTAGTCGATCATGATAAGGCCGATGCCGCCGTGTTCACGGGCGATGCGGCGCGCGCGGGAGCGCACTTCCGTCGGCGTCAGGCCGGAGGAGTCATCGATATAGATGTTCCGTTTTTCCAGCAAAATGCCCATGGTGCCGGAGATGCGCGCCCAGTCCTCGTCGTCGAGTTGGCCGGTACGGATGCGGGTCTGATCCACGCGCGACAGGGATGCCAGAGAACGCATCATGATCTGCTCCGAGGGCATCTCGAGACTGAAAATAAGCACCGGCTTATCCTGCAACATCGCCGCGTTTTCGACGAGGTTCATCGCAAATGTCGTTTTACCCATCGACGGACGCGCCGCGACGATAATTAAATCCGACGGCTGTAAACCGGCAGTTTTTTTGTTCAGATCGTCATAGCCTGTGTTCACCCCGGTCACACCGTCGTGCGGCTGCTGGAAAAGCTGCTCTATACGCGCAACGGTGGCGTCGAGCACGTCGGCGATGTTTTTCGGGCCTTCATCTTTGTTGGCACGGCTTTCGGCGATTTTAAAGACGCGGGACTCAGCAAGGTCGAGCAGGTCTTCGCTGGTGCGGCCCTGCGGGTCGAATCCGGCTTCGGCGATTTCGTTCGCTACCGAGATCATCTCGCGGACGACGGCACGTTCGCGCACGATGTCGGCGTAAGCGCTGATGTTCGCCGCACTTGGCGTGTTTTTTGACAGCTCTGCCAGGTAGGCAAAGCCGCCGACGCTGTCCAGCTGCCCCTGACGCTCCAGCGATTCCGCGAGCGTGATCAGGTCAATCGGGCTGCCGGACTCCTGCAGGCGCGCCATTTCGGTAAAGATATGGCGGTGCGGACGGGTGTAGAAATCTTCAGACACTACGCGCTCGGCGACGTCGTCCCAGCGTTCATTATCCAGCATTAAACCGCCCAACACCGACTGTTCCGCTTCAATCGAGTGCGGCGGGACTTTTAACCCTGCGACCTGGAAATCACGCTCGCGAGGTTCAGTCTGTTTGTTGAAGGGTTTGTTTCCTGCCATAGTGAATGGAGTTACCGAGATAAAGAGTGGGTCGAAAGATTACCATATTTTTCTTACGGAGGGAGCATGGCAACGCGCATTGAGTTCCAGAAACACGGCGGTCCTGAAGTGCTGAAAGCGGTGGAGTTTACCCCCGCTGCGCCTGGCGAGAACGAAATCCAGGTGGAAAACAGAGCTATTGGCATTAACTACATTGATACCTATATTCGCGGCGGTCTCTACCCGCCTCCGTCAATGCCGAGCGGCCTGGGCACTGAAGCGGCCGGCATCGTCAGCAAAGTGGGCAGTGCGGTTAAGCACATTAAAGAAGGCGATCGTGTGGTGTATGCACAGTCTGCCCTGGGCGCTTACAGCTCCATCCACAACGTCCCGGCGGATAAAGCCGCCCTGCTGCCGAACGCCATCACCTTTGAGCAGGCGGCCGCCTCATTCCTGAAAGGGCTGACGGTCTATTACCTGCTGCGCAAAACCTACGAAATTAAGCCCGATGAGCAGTTCCTGTTCCATGCTGCCGCCGGTGGCGTGGGGCTGATTGCCTGCCAGTGGGCAAAAGCCCTGGGCGCAAAGCTGATCGGCACCGTGGGCAATGCCCAAAAAGCCCAGCGTGCGCTGGACGCGGGCGCGTGGCAGGTGATCAACTACCGGGAAGAGAGCATCGTCGAGCGGCTAAAAGAGATTACCGGCGGCAAAAAAGTACGCGTCGTGTATGACTCGGTGGGGAAAGACACCTGGGAAGCGTCGCTGGACTGCCTGCAGCGTCGCGGACTGATGGTGAGCTTTGGTAACGCCTCAGGCGCTGTCACCGGCGTCAATCTCGGCATTCTGAATCAGAAAGGGTCGCTGTACGTGACGCGCCCTTCTTTGCAGGGTTACATCACCAACCGGGAAGAACTGGAGGAAGCCAGCAACGAGCTGTTCTCGCTAATAGCCAGCGGCGTGATTAAGGTGGATGTGGCGGATGCGCAGAAATACCCGCTAACCGATGCGCAGCGCGCGCATGAGGTGCTGGAAAGCCGGGCGACGCAGGGTTCAAGTTTGCTAATTCCCTGACCCCCAAAAAGAAATTGGGCTTCCCGTGGGAAGCCCTTTCTTTTTTTAGTTCGGCTGTATGTAGGGTACAGCTCGATGAATTCTGTAGCGGCAGCCATAGTGACAGATTCGATAAGTAAATCCTATTCTGTTCTAAGCCATGCTGCCGGAAAAGTTACAAGTATGTGACGAACCCCTCAATACCTTAGTAACGGAAGCGGTTATTGCGCTGATAAGTCGGCAGTTTTGGCGCTTTAATCGCCCGTATTACCCACACCACGGCGATAGCCAGCAGCAGCCACGGCAGCAATTTGATCGTCAGGGCAAATAATCCGCCGATAAACATAACCACCGTAGCCACAACGAGCGCGGCCAGAATGCCGAGCAGCGACACGCCCGTGACCATCAGCATGACAAAAAAGCCAATCACAAAAAGTAGTTCAAGCATGGTGCTCTCCCACGAGTTCCCGAATGATGCTGCAATCATTACAAGAATCATGCCAAAACTAACCTATTGTTCTTAAAGCAAAACGCCCCGCGAGGATCCGCAGGGCGTGGTGAATTTGACGATCTTTTAGCGAAATTATCGCTTATCCGCCACCAGCCGCAGCGCATGTTCCAGCACCTCAATATCGGCACCGGCTTTATGCGCGTTCTCACTGAGGTAGCGACGCCACTGGCGCGCGCCCGGAATACCCTGGAACAGGCCAAGCATATGGCGGGTGATGTGGCCAAGATAGGTGCCATTGCTCAACTCGCGCTCAATGTAAGGGTACATGGCACGCACGACGGTAACCGGATCGGTGTCTGCGCCTGCAACGCCAAAGATTTCGCGGTCGACCGTCGCCAGAATGCCCGGATTTTGATACGCCTCGCGCCCAACCATCACGCCATCCATATGCTCAAGGTGCGCTTTCGCCTCTTCCAGCGACGTAATACCGCCGTTGATTGACATCGTCAGGTGCGGGAAATCACGTTTCAGCTGGTACACGCGCGGGTAGTCCAGCGGCGGGATCTCACGGTTCTCTTTCGGGCTAAGGCCTGAAAGCCAGGCTTTGCGGGCGTGGATGATAAACATCTCACACTCTCCTTTCCCTGACACCGTATTGATGAAATCACACAGGAATTCGTAGCTGTCCTGGTCGTCGATGCCGATACGGGTTTTGACCGTCACCGGAATGGAGACCACATCGCGCATCGCTTTGATGCAGTCCGCCACCAGCTGTGCGTTGCCCATCAGACAGGCGCCGAACATGCCGTTTTGCACGCGGTCGGAAGGGCAGCCAACGTTCAGGTTGATCTCGTCGTAGCCGCGTTCTTCCGCCAGCTTTGCACACTGGGCCAGCGCGACCGGATCGCTGCCCCCCAGCTGCAGCGCAACCGGATGCTCTTCTTCACTGTATGCCAGGTAGTCGCCCTTACCGTGAATAATTGCGCCCGTGGTCACCATTTCGGTGTACAGCAGCGTATGGCGGGAGAGCTGGCGCAGGAAATAGCGGCAGTGTCTGTCCGTCCAGTCGAGCATCGGCGCAATAGAGAAACGGTGTGCAGGAAAAGCGGTCTGGTGTTCTGACAACATGGCGAAGTTTTAAGCATCTGGTGGAAAAGGGGCGCTACTATAGCACAAAGAAAAGCCGGAGGCGCAGCGCCTCCGGTGTACTTTAGAACGTCATGCTCAGCTGAGCCCCTGCGCCCCAGGTTTCGTCCTCGCCATACAGGCCCATCAGGTCAACATGAACGGTATTGAACGGCGCGAAACCGACACCGCCGGTAAAGACGTTGCTGTCGTTCCCTTTCATATCCGCACGATAACCGGCACGCACCGCCAGCCAGCTCAGCGGAGTCACTTCAGCACCGACCCCAACATACTGCGACGTATCTTCGCTCTTAAAGCCTTTGGTTTCGGTCAGATCGCCATCGGCGGTCAGGGTCACCAGATCGTTGTGCCAGGCAGCGCCCGCGGTCACCAGCGGACGGATCTGGTAGGTGTCTTTATAGCTCACCACTTCCCCCGTACGCCCGTTGCGGATGCGGATATCTTTGGTGTCGATATCGCGCGACATCAGGTTTTGCCCGCTCACGCCGACCGTCCAGTTTTCGCCAAAATCAGCGGCAATACCGGCATCGACGTTAAAGCCGGTATCGTCTGTACGGTAGCGGCTATCGTTCCACTTATTACTGTCGTAATCGTAGATCGAGGTGGTGTAGTTATAGATCCAGCTTTTTTGCAGTTTTGGCGTCACGCCCACGGAAACCGGAACGCCGCCAAGGTCAAACTGGCGGGCAACGGCAATACCGTAGTCGGAAATAATCGCCGCCCGACCGGACGCCGTTGAGTTGAGGTTTTTAGTGATCTGGTCCGTGCCATTCAGCGCAGCGTCCAGGGCAACGCCGGCAGCCACCAGATTGCTTCTTTGAATACCGCGCAGATAATCAATATCCTGCTGGTCGATAGACGAACTTACCCGGCCATGGGCGTACCCTTTCGCCATAAAGGCCACGGAAAGCACATCGTTAGGGATACTCACGGAAAGGCCTGCTCCTGCCGTCGCGCGAGCGGTTTTGCCCTTGAGATAGTCCAGCTCATCGGCCAGATCTTTGGCCGCGCCCTGGAACTGGTTGATGGAGCCTAACGGATTAGTAATAACCTCGATTGGCGTAAGGTTATCAACCACATCCTTATAGTGATTGATTTTGTCGTTGATGGTATCAATCTCATCCTGAAGATTGTCCTCATCCGTTACCTGCACCCCAACGGATGGCAAAATAACCGTCACGTCATCGTCCGGTTTTGCCTTTGCCAGCAGCGCGGGGTTAATTAACGCCCCGCTACCATAATTGCCCGAAGCAACGCCGGTGCCCCCCATCGCGTCGCTACGTGATTCTGTCCAGGTATTGGCTGCTCCCGCCTGATTTGCCATAAACAAGGAGACAGCGATGCTAACCACCGAAAATTTAAAATGTTTTTTCACAGTATGCCCGTCTTATAGTCTGTTATGAAATAACCCCTGTCTGTTATCCCCCAAACAGGCGCGAACTATTGCTGTGAATAAAGATAAAAAGACCCGCTAATTCATTCCCTAAGTAAAACTTCCTTACGGCCTGTTGTAATTTGTGACGGCCCTCAATATTTATAGAAGAGGAAATTATTTTTTCCCAGGTTTTCCATCGTGCGGCCCAAAAAACTGTGGCGGATGGTCTACCCAGCGATCTTCCCGCGTGGCGGCATAAACCGGGTTAAGCGGATAGTAGATGCGGTTGTGCTTCTTGTTGGCCTCCCCCACCACCAGTAGCCGAACCTCTTCCTCTGTGTTGTTGATAAAGGTGTGGCACACCCCCGTTCCGGCGGGAAAGCCCACGCTGTCTCCGGGTTCGAGTTTCCACAAATAGCCATTAATCCAGGCTTCAGGATAGCCCTCAAGCACGTAGATAAACTCTTCTTCGTCACTTTCCGCATGGGGATAGGACGTCCGACGCCCCGGCGGTAAACGTTCATGATGAATGCCTATACGCCTGAGGCCCAGGCTGCGCGCCAGCGGCGATCCGATGGAAAAAAGCTCGTTACTGTCGGGGTAGGTGGCGTCATCTGGCCCTTCTACGTCGCGCCAGTGCTTGATACAGTCTGGTTTTTTCATTGTTACATTCCCGGTTTGCGATGCGTCAGGTATAGCACAGCCTGGCGGATATCGGTGTTTTTGCCAGAACATGATAAAGTGAGGGTTTTATCTCCCAGAACATCCGAGGTGCTAAATGGATAAGTCCACAAAAGAGCTGTTAGCGCAGGCCGAAAAGCTGTGCGCGCAACGCAATGTGCGCCTGACCCCGCAGCGCCTTGAAGTCTTGCGCCTGATGAGCCTGCAACAGGGGGCGATCAGCGCCTACGATCTACTCGACCTGCTCCGCGAAAGCGAGCCGCAGGCTAAACCGCCCACGGTATATCGCGCGCTGGATTTCCTGCTGGAACAAGGGTTTGTGCATAAAGTCGAATCCACAAACAGCTATGTCCTGTGCCATCTTTTCGATCAGCCAACGCATACATCGGCCATGTTTATCTGCGATCGTTGCGGCGTGGTGAAAGAAGAGGGAGCGGAAGGCGTTGAGGACATTATGCACACGCTGGCGGCAAAAATGGGTTTTGCCCTGCGTCATAACGTGATTGAAGCGCACGGGCTGTGTTCTGCATGCGTTGAGGTGGAAGCCTGTCGACATCAGGATGCGTGTCAGCACGACCACTCAATTCTGATAAAGAAAAAGCCGCGTTAGCAGCAAAATAAAGGCGGCTCTTAAGCCGCCTCTGTGGGTTATTCAGCGTTACCAGCGGTAATCGTTACGCGTTTCCCAGTCTTTGACTTCGTTTTCCGCCTGGTCTTTCGCGTAGCCGTAACGTTCCTGAATTTTACCGACAAGCTGATCGCGCTTGCCTTCAATGACGGTCATATCGTCATCAGTCAGCTTACCCCACTGTTCTTTCGCTTTACCTTTGAACTGCTTCCAGTTGCCGCCGATTTCGTCTTTATTCATCATCGTGTCCTCTTAGTTAAGCGTCGGGTCGTAACGTCCGTTACGTTCTTTTCTGCTGGACGTGATAATAATTGTAGCTAAGGATTCGGCAGTTAATTTCATATTCGGAATCTTTAACCGTCACGATATATCGTGACGGGAAGGAAGCCAGGTATTATTTTGCCAGTGGCGATGCCAGATAAAGGCAAGGGAGAGGCCGCGCAGGGAGAGAAAGACCGCAAGCGCCAGCCACAAACCGTGATTACCCAGCCACGGAAGCGTCAGCAGCGTCAAACCAAACCCCGCCGCCGCAACCGCCATACTGTTGCGCATTTCCGCTCCGCGCGTCGCACCGATAAACATACCGTCCAGCAGATAACACCACACTCCCACCACCGGCAAGATCACCTGCCAGACGATGTAGTGGTCCGCCAGTTCGCGTAAAGCCGGGATCGAAGTGAGTAATGCAATAATGTCACGGCCAAAACAGGCATAAATCAGTGCAAACGCCAGCGCGACCAGTCCCGCTTGTCGACAGGCTGCCCGCCAGACATCCCTAAGCTGGCCACTTTCCCGCGCGCCGTACGCCTGCCCGGAATGCGCCTCAACGGCGTAGGCGAAGCCGTCCAGCGCGTAGGCGGTAAACGTCAGCAATGTCATCAGGACCGCATTCACCGCGACGATCTCAGGCCCAAGACGGGCACCAAAAACCGTCAATGCGCCAAAACAGAGTTGTAGCAGAAGCGAGCGCAGCATGATGTCACGGTTGAGCGCCAGCAGTTTACGGATATTGCCGCGCCATGCGGTTTTCAGCATTACGAGAGATATCCCGCGCAGGGCCAGCACGCGCCAGACCATCCACAGCCCAATGAGTAAGGTTCCGTATTCGGCAATCGCTGTCGCCAGTGCCGCACCGCGCACGTCCATATGCAGGCCCATCACCAGCCAGAGATCGAGCACAATGTTGAGAAGGTTTCCCACGACCAGCAAAATCACTGGCGCACGGGCGTATTGCACACCCAGTAACCAACCCAGCAGAACCAGGTTTGCCAGCGAAGCGGGCGCGCTGAGCCAGCGGATTTCCAGGAAGCGACGCGCCTGCTCCAGTACCGCCTCGCTGCCACCAACAACATGGAGCGCAAGGTCTATCAGGGGCGTGCGCAGTAAAACAATGAGTACCCCCGCGCCAAGCGCCAGGATCAGCGGCTGCACCAGCGCACGCGCCAGACGTAACGGATCTTTCGCACCATACGCCTGTGCCGTGAGCCCGGTGGTGCTCATACGCAAAAAGAGCAGCAGCATAAACAGAAAGCTGGTTGCCGTCGCGCCAATCGCCACGCCGCCAAGATAAACAGGGGAATCGAGATGACCAATAACGGCCGTATCGACCAGACCCAGCAAGGGCACGGTGATATTGGAGAAAATCATCGGCAGGGCAAGACGCCACAATGCCTTATCAGATGCCGTCAGCAGTGACATGAGAGATACCGGGAAGGGTAAATGAAGCAGGCTACAGCGGAAGCGTAGCCTGTCAGGAAGAGATTACAGCCATTCGCCGTTACGAATCACGCCAACAGCCAGACCTTCAATAGAGAAGCTCTGTTCGCGGAGGTCGACCACAATCGGGGTGAACTCGTTGTTTTCGGGCAACAGCTGAACAGTGTTACCCTGTTTTTTCAGGCGCTTAACGGTCACTTCGTCATCAATGCGCGCAACCACCACCTGGCCGTTTCGCACATCCTGCGTTTTGTGAACGGCCAGAAGATCGCCATCAAGAATGCCGATGTCTTTCATCGACATCCCGCTAACGCGCAGCAGAAAATCAGCGCTCGGCTTGAACATACCAGGATCGACCTGGTAGTGACCTTCAATATGCTGTTGTGCCAGCAGCGGTTCACCTGCGGCAACGCGGCCTATCAGCGGAATGCCCGTCTCTTCTTCTACCAGCAGGCGGATACCACGCGACGCGCCTGACACAATCTCAATCACACCCTTACGCGCCAGCGCTTTCAGGTGTTCCTCGGCAGCATTCGGAGAACGGAAACCCAGACGCTGCGCGATTTCCGCACGCGTGGGTGGCATACCCGTCTGGCCGATATGATCCCGAATGAGATCAAACACCTCTTGCTGCCTGGTCGTTAATGCTTTCATTCCGCCCCCTGGGTGTATATACAGTTATGCTGTGAGTATATACAGTCAAAGGCGATTTTGGAACCAAAAACTGCACAAAAAACCAGGGACTTAATTATTCCTCGAGCATCATCGGAAATGTGACCAAAGCAGCGTGACCCAGGTAATGGCTGCGGTGATAATCGCCAGCAGGACAGCGGCGGAGCCCATATCTTTCGCGCGGCCAGAGAGCTCGTGAAAATCAGAGCCGATCCGGTCGACCACGGCCTCAATAGCGCTATTGAGAATTTCCACTATCATCACCAGAAGTACGGAACCGATGAGAAGCACGCGGGTAATGGCATCTACATCAAGGAAACAGGCGATGATAACCGCGACGATAGCGGCGACACCTTCCTGGCGAAAAGCAGCTTCATTGACCCACGCGGCACGGAAACCTTTCCATGAATAGCCGGCGGCTTTGATGATACGCGTCAACCCAGTGGTATTATTGGCCATTAAAAGAACCTTTTTTAAAAAAGAGCGTCAGTAACAGGAGCTGCAGCGCGTTTCGCTGCCGCCTGAAGTATGACGGGTAACAACAGAAATTTTGCGCGCTTTCTGTTATCCTTGCGCCGCAATTGCATTATTAACCAGAGGCTTTACATCGTTTATGTCCGGCTGGCCACGAATTTACTACAAATTACTTAATTTACCATTAAGCATACTGGTAAAAAGCAAGTCTATCCCAGCAGAACCCGCGCTGGAACTGGGGCTCGATACGTCGCGCCCTATTATGTACGTTTTGCCTTATAACTCTAAGGCAGACCTGCTAACGCTCCGTGCCCAGTGTCTGGCGCATGATTTACCCGATCCGCTTGAACCACTGGAAGTTGACGGCACTTTGCTGCCGCGCTACGTGTTCATTCACGGCGGGCCGCGCGTGTTTACCTATTACACACCGAAAGAAGAGTCCATCAAGCTGTTCCACGACTATCTCGACCTGCACCGCAGCAATCCTGACCTGGATGTGCAGATGGTGCCGGTATCGGTGATGTTTGGTCGCCGTCCGGGCCGCGAAAAAGGCGAAGAGAACCCGCCGCTGCGCATGCTTAACGGCATCCAGAAGTTCTTCGCGGTCTCCTGGCTGGGACGCGACAGCTTTGTGCGCTTCTCCCCTTCCGTCTCCCTTCGCCGAATGGCGGACGAGCACGGCACTGACAAGATCATCGCGCAAAAACTGGCGCGCGTGGCGCGTATGCACTTCGCCCGTCAGCGCCTGGCGGCCGTAGGGCCACGTCTTCCGGCGCGTCAGGACCTGTTCAACAAACTGCTGGCCTCCAAAGCGATCGCCCGCGCCGTTGAAGACGAAGCGCGCAGCAAGAAAATTTCCCATGAGAAAGCCCAGCAGAACGCCATTGCGCTGATGGAAGAGATCGCAGCGAACTTCTCCTACGAGATGATTCGCCTGTCCGATCGTATTCTCGGCTTTACCTGGAACCGTCTGTATCAGGGCATCAACGTGCATAACGCTGAGCGTGTACGTCAGCTGGCGCACGATGGCCATGAGATTGTCTATGTCCCCTGCCACCGCAGCCACATGGACTACCTGCTTCTCTCCTACGTGCTCTATCACCAGGGACTGGTACCGCCGCACATTGCCGCCGGTATTAACCTGAACTTCTGGCCAGCAGGCCCGATTTTCCGCCGCCTGGGCGCGTTCTTTATTCGTCGTACCTTCAAGGGCAACAAGCTCTACTCCACCGTGTTCCGCGAGTATCTCGGCGAGCTGTTCAGCCGCGGCTACTCCGTAGAGTACTTCGTCGAGGGCGGGCGCTCCCGTACCGGTCGTCTGCTCGATCCGAAGACCGGCACGCTGTCGATGACCATTCAGGCGATGCTGCGCGGCGGTACGCGTCCAATCACGCTCGTGCCAATTTACATTGGCTATGAGCACGTGATGGAAGTGGGCACGTACGCCAAAGAGCTGCGCGGCGCGACCAAAGAGAAAGAGAGCCTGCCGCAGATGCTGCGCGGCCTGAGCAAGTTACGCAACCTGGGTCAGGGCTACGTAAACTTTGGCGAGCCGATGCCGCTGATGACGTATCTGAACCATCATGTTCCGGATTGGCGCGAGTCTATCGATCCTATCGAAGCGGTGCGTCCGGCCTGGCTGACGCCAACGGTGAACGGTATCGCGTCCGAACTGATGGTGCGCATTAACAACGCCGGTGCGGCCAATGCGATGAACCTGTGCTGTACGGCGCTGCTGGCTTCACGTCAGCGTTCCCTGACCCGTGAACAGCTCACGGAGCAGCTGGACTGCTATCTGGACATGATGCGCAACGTGCCATACTCGGTTGATTCGACAGCCCCTTCTGCTACCGCCAGCGAGCTTATCGATCACGCGCTGCAGATGAACAAGTTCGAAGTCGAGAAAGATACGATCGGCGATATCATCATTCTGCCGCGCGAGCAGGCCGTACTGATGACGTACTACCGCAACAACATCGCTCATATGCTGATGCTGCCGTCGCTCATGGCGGCCATTATCACCCAGCATCGCCGTATTTCACGTCAGGAGCTGTTGCGCCACGTTGAGACGCTCTACCCAATGCTTAAAGCGGAGCTATTCCTGCGCTGGAGCAAGGAAGAACTGGCCGTTGAGCTGGATAAACTGACGGAAGAGCTGCGCCGTCAGGGGCTGATCACCGTTGCGAACGACGAGTTGCACATCAATCCGTCACGCTCCCGTACCCTGCAACTGCTGGCGGCCGGTGCGCGCGAAACGCTGCAGCGCTACGCCATTACGTTCTGGCTGCTGAGCGCGAACCCGTCGATCAACCGCGGCACGCTGGAGAAAGAGAGCCGGACGCTGGCGCAGCGCCTGTCCGTTCTGCACGGCATTAACGCCCCGGAATTCTTCGACAAAGCGGTCTTCAGCTCGCTGGTGCTGACGCTGCGTGACGAAGGCTTCATCAGCGATACGGGCGATGCCGAGCCAGAAGAGACGCTGAAGGTTTACCAGATGCTGGCTGAACTGATTACGTCGGATGTGCGCTTGACGATTGAGAGCGCGACGCAGGGCGAGTAACACAATGCCGGGTTATGGCCCGGCCTGATGCCCTGGATAATAAAAAAGGCCCGGTAAGCGATGACGCTACCGGGCCTTTTTTGCCTTGTTAAATCATTGCATTTAGCTGAGCAGCGTAAAGGCAATCATCCCGACAATGGCCCCGGTGGTGCCGAGGATGGTTTCCATCAGCGTCCAGGTTTTCAGCGTTTGCGCTTCGGTGGCGCCAGTAAACTTGCCGAACAGCCAGAAGCCAGCGTCGTTAACGTGAGAGACCACAATTGACCCGCCCGCGATGCAGATAGACAGCGCAGCCATCTGCGCACCGGAGTAGTTGAGCTGTTCAATTACCGGCATCACCAGACCCACGGCGGTTAAGCACGCCACGGTTGCAGACCCCTGAATGATACGCACCGCCGCAGCCAGCACGAAGCAGGTTACCGCAATCGGCAGGCCCATTCCGGTCAGTGCTTCACCCAGAGCCGGGCCCACGCCGGAATCCACCAGCACCTGCTTGAACACGCCGCCGGCACCGATCACCAGCAGGATAATACCCGCAGGCTGCAGCGCGGCACCACAGATCTCCATCACGCGGTCTTTCGGCATACCCTGGCGCATCGCCAGGCCGTAAATCGCCACCAGACACGCCACCAGAATCGCCGTGAACGGGTGACCGATGAACTCAAACCATTCGTACGCGGCAGAACCGACCGGCACAAAGCGCGCGGCGATGGTTTTCAGGCCCACCAGCACCAGCGGGAGCAGGATCAAAGAAAGGCTAAAGCCGAATGACGGCATTTTGCCTTCGCCCAGGTGCGGCTCGGTGATGTCGTCCGGAATGTGCAGCTCAACGTAACGGCTGATGAAATTGCCCCACAGCGGACCGGCGATAATCATCCCCGGGATGGCCGCACACAGGCCAATCAGGATCATCCAGCCAAAGTCCGCGTGCATCTGGGAGGCCAACAGCATAGGGGCAGGCCCGGGCAGCAGAAACGCCGCAGCCGCCGCCACGCCCGCAAACAGCGGAATGACCAGCTTCACGAGGTTAGTGCCGGTATGGCGCGCCATGGAGAAGGCGACGCTGATGAGCAGCACCACCGCCACTTCGAAGAACAGCGGCAGTGCGCAAATCAGACCGGCCAGGCCAATCGCGTAGTGCGCGCGGCTGTGCCCGAAGGATTTGAGCATTTTGACGGCAATCTGGTCGACCGCGCCCGTCTCATGCAGAATCTTGCCAAACATCGCGCCCAGCGCGACCACAATCGCCAGGAAGCCCAGCGTGCCTCCCATCCCTTTTTCCATCGTCGCGGCGATCTTGTCGAGCGGCATACCGGAAAAGAGACCTGCACCAATAGAAACCACCATCAAAGCAACGAAGGCGTGCATACGCGCCTTCATCACTAAAAACAGCAGCAGCAATACCGAACCCACTGCTGTCAAAACTAGCGTTAATGTACTCAAAACTTACTGCCTTTTGTTAATGACCTCGATGGTGCTGGCTACAACACCTTCCAGCGGCTGATCGATATCAACCACTAAGACGTCTTTTTCATCTTCACCCGGCTCCTGAAGCGCTTCGAACTGCGTCACCAGCATCTGGGTTTTAAAGAAGTGGCCTTTACGCGCTTTCAGACGGCTTTCAATCACCCCGAAATCGCCTTTCAGGTAGATGAACGAGAGGTTCGGATTGCCGTCGCGCAGCAGGTCGCGGTAGGTTTTTTTCAGCGCGGAGCAGACGATCAGGGAAACTTTGTTGGTGCGCTGCATCGCGAACGCGGCGTCATTCAGCGCCTGCAACCACGGTTTGCGGTCGTCGTCGTTCAGCGGCTCGCCGGAAGCCATTTTCATGATGTTGCTGCGCGGATGGAGGAAGTCACCATCAAGAAACGCAGCCTGAAGTTGATGCGCCACTTCGCTCGCCACGGCAGATTTACCGCTACCGGACACGCCCATCAGGACGTAAACGTGGTGATCGTGATTAGTCGTGCTCAAAGGGTGTCCCTCAGTCAATTGTTACGGGTAACAGTTATCGGTAACATTGTCCTGCTGGGGCAAAAGAGAAGCAATATCCAAACGTGCGCGAAGTGAATAAGTGTGAGCTACTTCAAATTTGTCAGTTCAAATAGATCCACCCGGTGACAAGGTGAAACCTAAATCTAACATTTTAGGGGTAACCGTCTCTCCACGAATGCGCGCCAGCAGGCGTTCTGCGCCAATGCGGCCCATGCGTTCACGCGGTGTCAGAACGCTCGCCAGACGCGGCTCCATCACCTGACCAATATCGTGGCCGTGGAAGCCGGCAATCGCCATATCCTCAGGGATCTTCAACCCCAGACGCTGGCATTCGAACGCTGCACCGACCGCAAGGTCATCGTTGGTACAGAAAATACCGTCCAGTTGCGGATACTCGCGTCGTGCCTGACGCATCAGCTCAATACCCGAGGTGTAAGATGAGGACTGCTCCACCATCACGCTGTACGGGGTTAAATTTGCGTCGAGCATCGCCTGCTCGTATCCCTTCTGTTTGATGATAGTACGTTCATCAAGACGCGCACCCAGATAGGCAATATGACGATGACCGCGGGCGATGATCGCCGCTGTCATCTGACGAGCCGCTTCAAAGTTATCGAACCCAACGGCGATGTCGAGGCATGGCGACTGGCTGTCCATGAGCTCCACCACCGGAATACCGGCGACTTCAATCATTTTGAGCGTGCGGGCAGTGTGGGTACGTTCGGTTAAAATCAGGCCGTCAATGTTCCAGGAAAGCATTGATTCAAGACGTTCCTCTTCCAGTTCCGGCTTGTACCCATAGTGAGCGAGCATGGTCTGGTAGCCAAACGCATCGGTGACGCTTTCAATGCCGCGCAGAACTTCAGCGAAAACCTGGTTGGTCAGGGAAGGAAGCAGAACGCCCACCGCACGGCTGGTCGCATTGGAGAGAATATCGGGGGCGCGGTTGGGAATATAACCCAGTTCATCAAGGGCGGCGGCAATCTTGCCACGCAACGCCACGGAAACCTGTTCCGGGTTACGTAAAAAACGGCTGACCGTCATTTTGGTCACACCGACGCGATCGGCGACATCCTGAAGTACGGGGCGTTTCTTTTTCATCGTCCTGAGAAATCTTGAAGTGAGAGATTTGCTCAGTTTATCACGGACAAAGCTCAACCTTCCCCGTTTAAAGGGAAGGTTGAGAAATTATTTAGACCGGAGGCAGGTCAAACAGCAGGATTTCGCTTTCGCTGTCGGCGTGTACGGAGAGCGCCTGCTCATCCCAGACGGCCAGACCATCGGCGGTGGTGGCTTTGGTGCCGTTGATAGACACTTCCCCTTTCACCACCTGGATCCAGACGCGGCGGTTGGCGGCAATCTGGTGCACGGACTGTTCGTCTTTCGCCAGCGCCCAGCGGTACAGCTCCATATCCTGATGCACTTTCAGGGAACCTTCACGCGCGTCCGGGGACAGCACCAGCTGTTTGCCCTGTTTCGCGTCGAAGCGGCGCTGCTCGTAGCGTGGCGTGATGCCGGTCTCTTCTGGAATGATCCAGATTTGATACAGGTGCAATTTTTCCGTTTTGCTCGGGTTGTACTCAGAGTGACGCACCCCGGTACCCGCGCTCATAATCTGGAACTCGCCCGCCGGCACCTGCTCTTTGTTGCCCATGCTGTCCTGGTGCTCAACCGCCCCTTCCAGCACGTAGGTCAGGATTTCCATGTCTTTGTGCGGGTGGGTACCGAAGCCCTGGCCTGCATCAATCACGTCGTCGTTAATCACGCGCAGCGCGGAGAAGCCCATGAAGTTCGGGTCGTAGTAGTCGGCAAACGAGAATGAATGCCATGAGTCCAGCCAGCCATGATTTGCGTGACCGCGTTCGTTTGCTTTGCGTAAGTAGATCATTGTTTTCACCCTCAGTTCGTTTCGATGGAGTAAGTGTGGACTCAAACGGTCGGGGATCATAGAGGGTGAAAATTGACTCCTCTGTTCAAAAATTATGAACAAGCCCAGAGGAGTCGTTTTTGCTTATTTCGCGAGGGTTACCGTGGCAGGAGAAGCCTGCTCGAATGCCCGTTCAAGGATTTCAAGGTTGGTCAGAACGTCAGATTCCTTGACGTAATTCGGCGCGCCGCTGGTGAGGGTTTCATACAGTGCATCGTAGACGCGGCCATAGTCGCCGGTTTCCGGTTTCAGCTCTTCTTTGACCGTTACGCCCTCATCGTTCACGTACTCCAGCACGCCCACGGAATCGTCCGCCGCAAAGCCCGGTTCGCCCGGCATGATGTTGGCCTTCAGGCTGGTCTCCTGCTGGTCAATGCCGTACTTAATGAACGAGCCTTTGGTGCCATGAACGATAAATTTCGGGTAGTCGATTTTCACCAGGTGGCTGGTTTTGACGATGGCTTTCAAGTCGCCGTAGAACAGCTGGGCCTCGAAGGTGTCGTCCGGGTTGGCTTTATTGCGCAGGCTGCGGATGTCGTAAGCCACGTGGTCCGGGCGGCCAAACAGGGAGATGATCTGGTCCATGGTGTGCACGCCCAGACCATAGAACGAGCCGTCCTGCGGCAGGCCGGGCTGGGTTTCCGCCACCGGGCGGTAATAATCGAAGTGGCTTTCGATTTCCACAATGTCGCCAAGCTTGCCGCTCTCAATCGCCTTTTTCGCCGTCAGAAAACAGCTGTCAAAGCGACGGTTCTGATACGGTGTGACGGTCAGCCCTTTGCTTTTCGCCAGAGTAAACAGCGCTTTCGCTTCGGCAATGGTCGGGGTGAACGGCTTTTCCACCAGCACGTTCTTGCCCGCTTCGAGCACGCGTTTCGCATAGTCAAAATGGCTGTCGGCGTGGGTGCAGACAACCACCAGCTTTACCTGCGGGTCATTCAATACTTCATCGAGATCGCTGGTGAAGTGAATGTGGGAGTACTGCGGGGATTGCTCTTCCGGCTTCGCGCGGCGGCGGTAGATATGGGCCACATGCCAGGTGTCTTTACGGTGGAGGACATACGGAAGGTGGTAACGCGTGGTGCTTTTGCCAAATCCAATAAATGCGCAATGTAGTGTCATGGCTCAGTCCTTTTGGAAGGTTACTGAATCTAACCATAACAAAAAAAAAGCCAGCGAGAAGCTGGCTAAAGTAATACTGGAAGCAATGTGAGCAATGTCGTGCTTTCAGGTTCCCGTAGGGGTCCTCCTGAATGCAAAGCAATAATAATCATTCTCATTCGCACTTGTCCAATACTTTTTGCAAAAAATAGCGGTTGACTCAAATTTTAAAGTCATTGATGTTGGAGGGGACTTTTAACCGACTGAGGAACAAGGAATGAGTGAGATAGTGATACGCCACGCGGAACCGAGAGATTACGATGCCATTCGTCAGATCCACGCCCAGCCGGAGGTGTACCACAACACGCTACAGGTTCCTCATCCCTCAGAGCAGATGTGGCATGACCGGCTAACCGATCAGCCCGGCATTAAACAGCTGGTGGCTTGTATCGACGGGACCGTCGCCGGGCACCTGTGCATTGCCGTCGCACAACGCCCGCGTCGCAGCCACGTTGCCGATTTCGGTATTTGTGTGGGTGCGCAATGGCAAAATCGGGGCGTTGCCAGCGCGCTGATGCGAACCATGATTGATATGTGCGACAACTGGCTGCGCGTCGATCGCATTGAGTTAACGGTATTTGTTGATAACGAACCCGCAATCGCGGTGTACAAAAAGCACGGGTTCGAAATTGAAGGCACCGGCAAGCGCTACGCCCTGCGCAACGGCGAATATGTGGACGCGTACTTCATGGCGAGAATGAAGTGACACACTCCCCTCTCCCCTAGGGGGAGAGGGTTAGAGTGAGGGGAATAATCAGTACCCCGCCGTTAAATCATCCACCGAACGCGGATCCGACGCGCCAAACAGCGCGCCGTCTGGCCCCACCATAATGCTCTGGGTGCTGCCCATCGCCTCTTTCACAGCCACCTTCTGTCCGCGCTGCTCCAGCAGCTTGATGGTGTCCGGGCTAAAGCCCTTCTCCACGCGCAGTTCATCCGGCAGCCACTGATGATGGAAACGCGGCGCATTGGTCGCCTCGGCGACGTTCATGCCAAAGTCGATGCTGTTCACCACCATCTGTAGCACGGTAGTTATGATGCGGCTCCCGCCAGGGCTGCCGGTCACCAGCCAGGTTTTCCCGTCTTTCACCACGATGGTTGGCGACATGGACGACAGCGGACGCTTCTTCGGCCCCACCGCATTCGCATCGCCGCCGACCAGCCCGTAGACGTTTGGCACGCCCGGCTTGGCGGAGAAGTCATCCATCTCGTTGTTCAGCAGAATGCCGCTGTTGCCCGCCACAATCCCGGTGCCAAAGGTGGTGTTGAGCGTGTAGGTCACCGCCACCGCATTGCCGTCTTTATCCACCACCGAGAAGTGCGTGGTCTGGTTGCTTTCATACGGCGCCAGCTTGCCGGGGCGGATCTCGCTCGACGGCTTAGCCTTGTTGATGTCGATCTGATCGGCAATGGATTTTGCATACGCCTTGTTGGTCAGCGCCTGCCACGGCACCTTCACGAAGTCCGGATCGCCGAGATATTCCGAGCGGTCGGCATAGGCGCGTTTTTCCGCCTCCGCCATCACCTGCATGGCATCTGCGCTGCCGAAGCCGAACTTGTGCATATCAAAGTTTTCAAGAATATTGAGGATCTGCACGATGTGAATGCCCCCGGAGGACGGCGGCGGCATGGAGAAGACCTCGTAGCCGCGATAGGTGCCGCTAATCGGCTCGCGCTCCACCGCCCTGTATTCCGCCAGGTCCGCTTTGGTGATAAGCCCGCCGTTCTTCTGCATCTCTTCCGCAATCTGGTCGGCAATCGCCCCTTTGTAGAACGCGTCCGGGCCGTGCTCCGCAATCAGCTCCAGGCTTTTGGCGAGGTTCTTCTGCACCAGCTTATCGCCCTTCTTCAGCGGTTCACCGTCTTTCCAGAAGATCGCCTTGCTGTTTTCGTGATTGGGAATGACTTCACTGCCGTAGGTCTTGAGGTCGTCCGCCAGGGCGTCATTGACCACAAAACCCTCCCGCGCCAGCCTGATGGCAGGCTGCACCACCTTGTTCAGCGGCATCGTGCCGTATTTTTCCAGCGCCAGCGAGAAGCCCGCAACGGTGCCCGGCGTGCCGGAGGCGAGGTGCGAGGTCAGAGATTTTTTACTGTCCGGGTTCCCTTGGTCGTCGAGGAACATATCGCGGGACGCCTGAGAAGGCGCCATTTCGCGGAAGTCGATGGCCGTGGTTTTGCCGTCTTTGGTGCGCAGCATCATAAAGCCGCCGCCGCCCAGATTCCCCGCCTGCGGATGCGTTACCGCCAGCGCATAGCCGACCGCGACCGCTGCATCCACCGCGTTACCGCCCTGCTTAAGAATATCGACGCCCACTTGGGTCGCCAGCGCGTCAACCGAGGCCACCATGCCGTGCGTGGCCCGCACGGGGTGAAAAACATCCTCCTCCACGCCGTAAGAGACGGGAGGAGCGGCGGGCGGGTTGGCCGCCACGGTAAATGTGCCGCCTGCCATCAGCGCGGCGATGGCGACCCAGCGCAAGAAGGTTGGTTTCATCATTATTGTTCTCCAGGTGAAGGGATCCATATTCCCCGCTTAAGCCTGGTTCACAACTCCTAAAAAATCATCGTCATGGTGAAATCAGGGTAAACTTAAGAGAGGCCTCAAGAGGAGGAAATGACAATGAAACGCTTGATGATTATTGCGGCGCTGATCCCGTTTGCCGCGCTCGCACAGCCACTCAACACCATGAACAATCCGAACCAGCAGGGTTACGTTATCCCGAGCCAGCAGCGTATGCAGACCGAGATGATGAGCCAGCAACAGCAGCAGAAAGGGATGCTCAATCAGCAGCTGAGAACGCAGACCCAGATGCAGCAGCAGAGCCTGCAAAACCAGATGAACGCCAACACCCAGCGCGTGCAGCAGGGACAGGTGCGCGAGCAGCCGCTGCCAAATAAAAACGGCGGGATGTTAGGGGGCGGGATGTCGCAAAGCAGCGGTCAGCAGCATATGCTGCCGACCCAGCAGAACGGCAGTATGCTCAATAAATAAATTTCGGGCCGATCTGGTCAATCGCATCGGTACAGATACTGTCCACGCCCCAGCGCAGCAGCTCGGCTGCGCGCTGGGGTTTGTTAACGGTGTAGACCAGAATATGCAGACCCGCGTCTTTCAGCATTTTCACCCGCGCCTCATCCAGCAGCTTGTGGTTCAGATGGATAGAAACGCAGCCTAAGCGGCCCGTCAGTTCACGCCAGTCCTCACGCCACTCGTCCAGCAGCAGCCCGCGCGGCAGCTCAGGTACAGCTGCCTGTGCGGCCTCCAGCGCGTCGGTGTCAAACGACGACAGCAGCGGCGCGGTCATGCCTTCCCACAGCTCGCGCGCGGCAAGGGCAATCACTTTGCCCGTCAGCGGCCCGGTGCCGGTGGTCGGTTTGATTTCGATGTTCGCCATCATGCCGTGCTGCCGACAGCGATCGGCCACTTCCGCCAGCAGGGGCAGCGGTTCGCCTTTGAACTCGCCGCTATACCAGCTTCCGGCGTCCACCTTCAGCAGATCGCGCCACGGCAGTTCACCCGCCACGCCCCAGCCGTTGCTGGTGCGTTCAAGGTTGTCGTCATGCAGCAGGAAAATTTCGCCGTCCTTCGACAGCTTGGCGTCGAACTCGATCATCGTGTGGCCGTAGCGCGCGCCGACATCGATCGCCGCCAGAGTGTTTTCCGGGGCCAGCTTACCGCCGCCGCGGTGGGCGACGACGTGGGGATAAGGCCAGTTGCTCATACTCGTTGTCCTGTTTCACCGTCAAAAAGGTGCAAATGGTTTTCCGGCAGGTGGAGCCACAGCGTGCTGCCCGCTTTCGGGCGCTCCTGATGCGCCAGGCGCACCACAATTTTTTGCTCGCCCCAGCGTCCGTGCGCCAGGTTATCTGCACCCAACATCTCCAGCGTGTCCATCACCAGCGGCACGCCGCCGTCCGCCTGAGAGGTTAAACCAATATGCTCGGGGCGGATACCGAGCGTCATCTTACGCCCGGCGTAGCCACGATAGTACCAGTTGATCGGCAGCGCCATCCCGCTTTCCAGTTCAAAGTGGGTGCCCGCGCTGCTGATGCGCCCTTCCAGCAGGTTCATCGCCGGGCTGCCGATAAAGCTCGCCACAAAGCGGGTGGCCGGTTTTTCGTACACTTCCACCGGGGTGCCAATCTGCTCGGCAACGCCTTTGTTCATTACCATCACGCGCTGGGCGAGAGTCATGGCTTCGACCTGATCGTGGGTCACGTACAGAGACGTTGTTTTAAGACGACGGTGCAGTTGCTGCAATTCGAGGCGCATCTGTACGCGCAGCTTGGCGTCGAGGTTAGACAGCGGCTCGTCGAACAGGAATACCGCCGGGTCACGCACGATGGCGCGCCCCATTGCCACGCGCTGGCGCTGGCCGCCGGAGAGCTCGCGCGGACGGCGCTTCAGCAGGCCGTCCAGCTCAAGAATGCGGGCGGCTTCTTTCACGCGCTCGTCGATATGGCCTTTGCCCATGCCGCGGATTTTCAGCCCCCAGGCCATGTTCTCTTCCACGCTCATGTGCGGATAGAGGGCGTAGTTCTGGAACACCATCGCGATGCCCCTGTCTTTCGGCTCCATCTCGGTGACGCGCTGGCGGTCAATCCAGATGTCCCCCGAGGTCACGCGCTCCAGCCCCGCCACCATGCGCAGCAGCGTGGATTTGCCACAGCCGGACGGGCCGACCATCACGATAAATTCGCCGTCCGCCA
Source organism: Enterobacter cloacae complex sp. P12RS (assembly GCF_014895875.1). Lineage (NCBI taxonomy): Bacteria > Pseudomonadati > Pseudomonadota > Gammaproteobacteria > Enterobacterales > Enterobacteriaceae > Enterobacter > Enterobacter cloacae complex sp. P12RS. Next base: position 29,267 of record NZ_JADBQO010000019.1, on the reverse strand, counting down.
CGTCGAGCGTCAGCGGCTGAATGACCTGGGTTTTACCGTCCCAGCTTTTGGTAACTGCCTGAAGTTTTAAACCTGCCATCTTATTTCTCGCTATCGACCAGGCCGCGGACAAACGCGCGCTGCATGGCTAAAACAATGACTACGGGTGGGATTAGGGTGAGCAGCATCGCCGCCATCACCTGGTTCCAGAGGGTGGTGCCTTCACCGGTGGCAATCATGCCTTTGATGCCCGCCACGGCGGTGCCGAGGTTGACGTCCTGAATAATCAGCAGCGGCCACAGGTACTGGTTCCAGCCGTAGATAAAGGTGATCACAAACAGCGCCGCAAGGTTGGTTTTCGACAGCGGCAGCACGATGTCGCGGAAGAAGCGCATCGGGGAGGCACCGTCGATGCGCGCGGCCTCAATCAGCTCGTCCGGCAGGGTCATAAAGAACTGGCGGAACAGGAAGGTGGCGGTCGCCGAGGCCATCAGCGGCAGGGTTAAGCCCGCGTAGCTGTCCAGCATCTTCAGGTTGGCAATCACCTCCACCGTCGGGAAGATACGCACCTCCACCGGCAGCATCAGGGTGATGAAAATCATCCAGAAGAACAGGTTACGCAGCGGAAAGCGAAACCAGACGATGGCGAAGGCCGAGAGCATCGACACCGTGATTTTGCCCACCGTAATGCCGAACGCCATGATGAAGCTGTTGAGCATCATCAGCCAGAACGGCGCGCTGTTGGCGCCCACGCCCTGGGTCCAGATGGTTTTCATGTTCTCGAAAAGATGCCCGCCCGGGATCAGCGTCATCGGCGTGTCGAACACCGCTTTGGTGTCCAGCGTGGCGGCGACAAAGGCCACGTAAAGCGGGAACAGGATGACGATAATCCCTAAAATCAGCATGGTGTGGCTGAAAATCGTCAGCCCGCGACGGTTCTCAATCATTGGTAGCGCACCTTACTTTCAACATAGCGGAACTGCACCACCGTGAGGATGATGACGAGGAACATCAGCACCACCGACTGCGCGGCGGAGGCCGAGAGATCCAGCCCAGCGAAACCTTCGCGGTAGATCTTGTAAATCAGCGTGGTGGTCGCCTGGACCGGGCCGCCCGCGGTGGCGGCGTCGATCACCGGGAAGGTGTCGAAAAAGGCGTAGACGAGGTTAACCACCAGCAGGAAAAAGCTCACCGGGGCGATCAGCGGCAGCGACAGCCTGAAGAAGCGCCGAATCGGCCCTGCGCCGTCAATTGCCGCGGCCTCCACCAGCGAGCGCGGAATGGACTGCAGCGCGGCAAAGAAGAACAGGAAGTTATAGCTGATCTGCTTCCACACCGAGGCGAACACCACCAGGAACATCGCCTGACCGCTGTTCTGGGCGTGGTTCCAGTCGTAGCCGAACTCTGCCAGGAAGTGAGTAATCAGCCCGCGTCCGGGGTTAAACAGGAAGATCCACAGCACAGCGGCAACGGCGGGGGCCACGGCGTAAGGCAGCAGCATCAGGGTCTGATACAGGCGGCTGCCGCGCACCACGTAGTCCACCAGCGCGGCGAAAAACAGCGAGGCAACAAGGCCGCTGACGGTCACCAGCGCGCTGAACCTGATCGTCGTCCAGAAGGAGTCCAGGTAGTAGCTGTCATGGAATAGCGCGGTAAAGTTGTCCAGCCCGACGAACTGGCTGGAGAGCCCGAACGGATCGACGCTTTGTACCGAGTACCACAGCGCTTCGCCCGCAGGCCAGATAAAGAAGATAACGGTGATGACCAGCTGAGGCGCGACCAACAGGTACGGCAGCCAGCGGGAGCGAAACACCGGACGGGATGAGGACATGGAGATTGGGTTCCTGAACAATGCCGGGTGGCGGCTGCGCCTTACCCGGCCTGGATGGGGCACGTCGTAGGCCCGGTAAGCGCAGCGCCACCGGGCGAATCACAGATTACGATTTGGTCGACTGCTCAAAGCGGCGCAGCAGCTGATTCCCGCGCTCTACTGCGGAATCCAGCGCCTGCTGTGGCGTTTTCTTCCCGGTCCACACGCTTTCAAGCTCTTCATCCACGATGGTGCGGATCTGCGGCATGTTGCCCAGACGCAGGCCTTTGGTGAACGGCAGCGGCGGCTTGTTCAGCATCTGACGCGTCGCGATATCTGCGCCAGGGTTTTTGCTGTAGAAGCCCTGCTCGCGGGTCAGGTCATACGCGGCTTTGGTGATCGGCAGGTAGCCGGTCTTCTGGTGCCACTCGGCGGCGTTTTCCGGCTTGGCCAGGAAATCGAGGAACTCGGCGACGCCTTTGTAGGTGCCCTTATCTTTACCCTGCATCACCCACAGGCTCGCCCCGCCGATGATGGCGTTCTGCGGCGCGCCCTTCACGTCAGCGTCGTACGGCATCATGCCCACGCCGTAGTTGAATTTGGCGTAGTGACGAATATCCGCCAGCGAGCCGGATGAGGCGGTGGTAATGGCGCAGTCGCCGTTGTAGAACTTCTCGGTGGATTCGTCTTTCCGCCCGAAGTAGCTGAAGTCGCCCTTCTTGTTCAGATCGGCAAGCAGCGCAATGTGCTTCACCTGCTCCGGCTTGTTGAACTCGAGTACCGCGTCAGTGCCGTCGAAGCCATTGTTTTTGGTGGCAACAGGCAGGCCGTGCCAGGCGCTGAAGTTTTCAATCTGGATCCAGCCCTGCCAGCCGCTGGCGTAGCCGCACTTCATGCCCGCCGCTTTCAGCTTCGCGGTGTATTCGGCCAGGTCCTGCCAGGTTTTTGGCGGCTGCTCCGGATCTAAACCGGCTTTTTTGAAGGCGTCTTTGTTGTAGTACAGCACTGGCGTGGAGCTGTTAAACGGCTGGGACAGCAGGTGACCGGTTTTGGAATCGGTATAGTAACCCGCTACGGTCGGCACAAACTGGGATTCATCGAAGTTGATGCCCGCCTCTTTGAACACTTCGTAGACCGGCTTGATGGCTTTCGAGGCCATCATGGTCGCGGTGCCGACTTCATACACCTGTAACAGCGCAGGCGCGTTGCCGGTACGGAAGGCGGCGATGCCCGCGCTCAGGCTCTGCTCGTAGTTACCTTTGTACACCGGCACAATTTTGTAATCCGGATGGGTGTCGTTGAAACGCTGCGCCAGGGAGTCAACCTCTTTACCCAACTCCCCTTCCATGGAATGCCAGAACGGAATGGTGGTCACAGCCATTGCGTTCGTCGCAAAAGCCAGACCCAGTGCCAGACCCAAAGCTGTGTGTCGTAACGATGTCATTGTCATCTCTCTTATTGTGCCGGATGCGCGATATCACGCGTTTTATGCTCGCGAGGTAACATGACATGCTCGAATGACAGAAAAATAACTGTTTGTTTACAGATAAGTGACAGTAAAGGGTCAGGGGGATGATGGTTGTGTGAAGGGAATTAGGTGCATGATTGGGTGCGGTCTGGTGCCCTCACCCCGGCCCTCTCCCACAGGGAGAGGGAGAAAACACTAAAAAAGGCAACTTGCGTTGCCTTTTTGCTTTTATCTACCCGCCTAAATACGCGCTCCGCACCGCTTCGTTCGCCAGCAGCGCGTCGCCGATGTCTTCCAGCACCACGCGGCCGTTCTCCAGCACGTAACCGCGGTCAGCGAGCTTCAGCGCCTGGTTGGCGTTCTGCTCGACGAGGAAGATGGTCATCCCCTCTTTACGCAGTTGCTCGATGGTGTCAAATATCTGCTGGATGATGATCGGTGCAAGACCGAGCGACGGCTCGTCCAGAAGCAGCAGACGCGGCTGGCTCATCAGCGCGCGGCCAATCGCCAGCATCTGCTGTTCACCGCCGGACATGGTGCCCGCACGCTGAATGCGGCGCTCCCACAGGCGCGGGAAGAGTTCGTACACCCACTTGATGCGGGTCTGGTATTCATCGCGATGGGCGAAGAAACCGCCCATCGCCAGGTTTTCTTCCACCGTCATACGCGAGAAGACGCGACGCCCTTCCGGGACAATCGCCACCGCCTCACGCATGATTCTGGCGGTCTGCCAGTCGGTAATGTCTTTACCATCGAACACAATCCGACCGCTGGTGGCGCGCGGGTCGCCGCACAGGGTGCCGAGCAGCGTGGTTTTGCCCGCGCCGTTGGCGCCAATCAGGGTGACGATTTCACCCTGATTGATGTGCAGGCTGACGTCGTGCAGCGCCTGGATCTTGCCGTAGTGCGCATTGACCTTGTCGAACGTTAACATCGCTTTTTCCATCTTATGCCTCACCAAGGTATGCGCGGATCACGTCCGGGTTGTTGCGGATCTCTTCCGGCGTGCCGTTTGCCAGCGGCGTGCCCTGGTTTACCACGTAGATACGGTCCGAAATGCCCATCACCAGCTTCATGTCGTGCTCAATCAGCAGGATGGTGGTGTCGTGATGATCGCGCAGCTCGGCAATCAGCTCGTCCAGCTCTTTGGTCTCTTTCGGGTTGAGGCCCGCCGCCGGTTCGTCGAGCATCAGGATCTCCGGCTGGGTCACCATGCAGCGCACAATCTCCAGTCGACGCTGGTCGCCATAGGCCAGGTTGCTCGCCTGACGGTTGGCGTGCTGCAGCAGGCCGATGCGGTCGAGCCAGGTGGCGGCACGATCGAGCGCCTCCTCCTGCGCGCGGCGGAAGGCCGGGGTTTTCAGCAGGCCGGAGAACAGGCCGGTTTTCAGCTGCTGATGCTGTGCCACCAGCAGGTTCTCAATCACCGTCATCTCGCGGAACAAACGCACGTGCTGGAAGGTACGCACCACGCCCATGCGGGCAATCTGCTGGCCCGGCAGCCCTTCCAGGTGCTGGTCGCGCAGCATGATGGTGCCGCCCGTCGGCTTGTAGAAGCCGGTCAGACAGTTAAAGACCGTGGTTTTCCCCGCGCCGTTCGGGCCAATCAGGGAGACGATCTCTTTTTTATGCAGGTCAAGGTTCACGTTGTTGACCGCCAGCAGGCCGCCAAAACGCATCATCAGACCGTTTACGGATAATAATGGCTGACTCATGCCTGCTCTCCTTTCGCTTCCACATTCTTAAGCTTCAGCTGTGGACGCGTCATCGGCAGCAGACCCTGCGGACGCCAGATCATCATCAGCACCATCAAACCACCCAGCATCAGCATGCTGTATTCGTTAAAGTCGCGCATCAGCTCGCGAGAGACCACCAGCAGGATGGCCGCGAGGATAACGGCGAACTGCGAGCCCATCCCGCCGAGTACCACAATCGCCAGCACAAAGGCCGATTCGGCAAAGGTGAACGACTCGGGGCTGACGAAGCCCTGGCGCGCGGCGAACAGCGTGCCGGCGAAACCGGCAAACGCGGCGCTGATGGTGAACGCGGTCAGCTTGATGCGGGTCGGGTTCAGGCCCAGAGAGCGGCAGGCGATCTCATCTTCGCGCAGCGCTTCCCACGCTCGGCCCAGCGGCATGCGCAGCAGGCGGTTGATCACGAACAGGGTGATGACCACCAGCAGCAGCGCCACCAGATAGAGCCAGATCACGCGGTCGGACGGGTCATATTTGATGCCAAAGAAGTTGCTGAAGGTATCCCAGCCGCCTTCGCGGGCGGTACGGCTGAACTCCAGGCCAAAGAAGGTCGGTTTTGGGATCTGGCTGATGCCGTTCGGGCCGCCGGTCACTTCGGTGTTGTTGAGCAGCAGGATACGGACGATTTCACCGAAGCCTAAGGTCACAATCGCCAGGTAGTCACCGCGCAGGCGCAGCACCGGGAAGCCGAGCAGGAAGCCTGCGGCGGCAGAGACCAGCCCCGCCAGCGGCAGGCAGGTCCAGAAGCCCAGGCCGTAATAGTGGTTCAGCAGCGCAAAGGTGTAGGCACCGATGGCGTAGAACCCGCCGTAGCCCAGCACCAGCAGGCCAGAGAGACCGACCACCACGTTCAGACCGAGGCCGAGGATCACGTAAATCATGGTCAGGGTGGCGATGTCCACCGTGCCGCGCGACACCATAAACGGCCACGCCACGGCAGCCACCAGCAGCGCCACGAGGAACAGCTTCTGTTTGACCGTTGTACCGTCGATAGCCGGCAGGACGAATTTCGGTCCGGAGACATTTTTCAGCGTCTTCTGGAACAGCGGGCGCAGTAGCTGGAACAGGAACACCACGGCGGTGCCGATAAAGACCCACTGCCAGCGAATATCAGCTGCAGTATCGACAACGAGTTTGGTGCCATTCAGCTCAAGCTGGACGCCCATAAAGACGCTGGCCAGCACGAAGAACATGGCGGCAGAGAGCAGCGCCATTGCAAAATGCATCGGTTTCATACTTTCTCTACCTCCGGACGGCCCAGAATACCGGTAGGCATCACCAGCAGAACCAGAATCAGCAGGGCAAACGACACCACGTCTTTATATTCGGTGCTCAGGTACGCCGAGGAGAGCGCTTCCGCCACGCCCAGGATCAGGCCGCCAATCATCGCGCCAGGAATACTGCCGATGCCGCCCAGTACCGCCGCGGTGAAGGCTTTCATCCCGGCCATAAAGCCGATGTACGGGTTAATTACGCCGTAGAACTGGCCGAGCAGCACGCCAGCCACCGCCGCCATCGCCGCGCCAATCACGAAGGTCAGGGCGATTACGCGGTCGGTGTTGATGCCGAGCAGGCTCGCCATCTTCAGGTCTTCCGCGCACGCGCGGCAGGCGCGTCCCATGCGGGAGTAGCGGATGAACAGGGTCAGGGCGAGCATAGCGACAAAGGTCACGACCCAGATCACCAGCTGCATCGTGGTAATAGAGGCAGAGAAGTTTTCGCTGGCCCCCACAATCCACTGGCCGTTAAACAGGCTTGGCAGCGCCACGTCGCGCGAACCTTCGGTCAGGCTGACGTAGTTTTGCAGGAAGATCGACATCCCAATCGCGGAAATCAGCGCAATAAGACGCTTGGAGCTGCGCACCGGCCGGTAGGCCACGCGCTCGATGCTCCAGCCGTAGGCGCTGGCGATCACGATCGCGCCAACAAACCCGGCGGCGACCAGCAGCCAGCTGCTGTCGATGCCCATCATCATCAGCGCGGCGATAATCATAAAGGAGACGTAGCTACCGATCATATACACCTCGCCGTGGGCGAAGTTGATCATGCCGATAATGCCGTAAACCATCGTATAGCCGATGGCGATCAGCGCGTAGGTGCTTCCCAGCGTGACGCCGTTAAACATCTGCTGCAAAAAGTAGAGAAACTGCTCGGACATATGCAAACCTTTTTATACCCGCCCGGTGAGCCGGGCGGTGGGATAATTATTTGGCGACCGAGGACGAACCGTCGGCGTGCCACTTAAAGACACCAAACTCAAATCCCTTCAGATCGCCTTTCTCATCCCAGTTCAGCGGCCCAATCACGGTGTTCGCCCCGTGTGCTTTTAAATCTTTCACCAGATCCAGCGGCTCTTTGCTGCCGGTACGCTCCAGCGCGGTTGCCAGAGACTGCACAGCCGCGTAAGTGATCCAGACGTATGGACCACTCGGATCTTTCTTCTGCGCCTTGAGCGCATCCACGATAGCCTTGTTGGCCGGATCCTGGTCATAGCGTTTTGGCATCGTCACCAGCATGCCTTCGGCAGAATCCCCTGCGATGTTTGACAGAGAGGCGTTGCCCACGCCCTCTGGCCCCATAAACTGGGTTTTCAGACCGGTGGCGCGCGCCTGGCGCAGCATCTGGCCCATTTCCGGGTAGTAGCCACCGTAGTAGACGAAGTCGATGTTCTCTTTTTGCAGACGGGCGATCAGCGCGGAGAAGTCTTTTTCGCCTGCGGTAATGCCGTCGAAGAAGACGATGTTCGCGCCGCCTTTTTTCAGGCCGTCCTGCACGGAGCGCGCCAGACCTTCGCCGTACTGCTGCTTGTCATGAATGATGGCGATACGCTGTGGCTTAACAGTCTCGAGGATGTATTTGGCCGCGGTTGGCCCCTGGGAGGAGTCCAGCCCGGCGGTACGCATGATGTGCTGGTAGCCGCGCTGCGTCAGCTCAGGGTTGGTGGCGCCCGGAGTGATCATCAGAATACCTTCGTCCTCGTAGATGTCGGACGCGGGCTGGGTGGAGGATGAGCACAGGTGGCCGATGACGTACTGAATCCCGTCGTTGACGATTTTGTTGGCGACCGCAACGGCCTGTTTCGGATCGCAGGCGTCGTCATACTCCACGCCTACCAGCTTGTCGCCCTTGATGCCGCCTTTGGCGTTGATGTCTTTGATGGCCTGACGCGCGCCGTTAAACTCCATGTCACCCCACTGGGCTACAGGGCCGGACATCGCACCGACTACCGCAACTTTAATCTCTTCCGCCATGGCCGCATGCGAGATCGCCAGTGCAACCATTCCCGCGATAAATGTCTTCGCGTTCCTTTTCATCTCAGAATCCCCATTCGTGATGTCGTGTTTATATTTTGTTTTATTATGGTTAAAAAGCATTCTGTACTTTTAATGAACAACGCTATTTTTACCAGTGCCTTTAATGGTTTAGCGCAGTTTTTTGTCAAAAACCAGACTAAAATCTCTATTTTTCAGGCGATTAAGGAAAGATAATATTCTGAAATCAGGCAGAGATAAACAAATAAAAGTGCAGTTTGCAGCATAAAATAACGGTACAAAGCGCCGAATAAATCGCTGCCATTCAGGTTAAAATTCTGCTTATTTTTCGATCCATGTGTTTTCACACTGCCCATTGCATTGCTAAAAAACTAATCACCTGGTTAATGAGAATAAAAAGAGGAAGCCGCTGAGTGAATAAATTGAGTACACTGCCTCTACTCAATTTGATTTGGACAAGCTGCTAATGAAACTGACTATCGTGCGTCTGGTGACCTTTAGCGACCAGGATCATATCGACCTGGGCAAGATCTGGCCGGAATATTCCCCTTCGTCGCTGCATGTCGACGAGAACCATCGCATTTATGCCGCGCGCTTCAACGAGCGCCTGCTGGCCGCGGTTCGCGTGACCCTGAGCGGCACGGAGGGAGCGCTGGACTCGCTGCGCGTGCGTGACGTGACCCGTCGTCGCGGTGTGGGACAGTATTTAATTGAAGAAGTGATCCGCGTAAACCCGAACGTAAACTCATGGTGGATGGCCGACGTGGGCGTGGAAGACCGCGGCGTGATGGCAGCGTTTATGCAGGCGTTAGGGTTTACGGCGCAGGAGAGCGGGTGGGAGAAGCGCTAAAAGAAAGCCGGGTGGCGGCTGCGCCTTACCCGGCCTACAATTTCTACCGCATTTTCCCAAGCATTTCGTGTTGCAGGAAGGCGGCAAGTTATGAAATCCCCGGGAGCTTACATAAGTAAGTGACCGGGGTTGAATAACGCAGCCAACGCACCTGCGGCGCGAAAGGCGACGGGAAAATTATTTGGCGTCAGTTGCCGTTCCGTTCGCATGCCAGTCAAACACGCCGAACTCAAAGCCCTTCAGATCGCCCTTCGCGTCCCAGGAGAGAGGCCCCATCACGGTCTCGACCGTGTTCGCTTTCAGCCAGGTGGCAATCTCAGCCGGATCGGCTGACTGGTTCAGACCCGCCTGCAGAGACTGCAGCGCTGCGTAGGTTGTCCAGACGAACGCGCCGCTTGGATCCTGCTTCTTCGCCTTGATGGCATCTACGATAGGTTTGTTCGCTGGCACCTGGTCGTAGTTCTTCGGCTTGGTCACCAGCAGACCTTCGGCAGATTCACCCGCGATGTTAGACAGGGAAACGTTCGCCACGCCTTCCGGGCCCATGAACTGGGTTTTCAGACCCGCCGCGCGCGCCTGGCGCAGGATCTGGCCCATTTCCGGGTGGTAGCCGCCGTAGTAAACGAAATCGATATTCTCTTTCTTCAGACGCGCCACCAGGGTGGAGAAGTCTTTCTCGCCAGCGGTGATCCCATCAAAGAAGACCACGTTGGCATTGCCTTTTTTCAGACCGTCCTGCACCGCACGGGCCAGACCTTCACCATACTGCTGTTTGTCGTGAACAATCGCGATACGCTGCGGCTTCACTTTTTCCAGAATGTACTTAGCCGCCGTTGGGCCCTGATCGGAGTCCAGACCGGTGGTACGCAGGGTCAGCTTGTAGCCGCGCGCGGTCAGCTCCGGTGCGGTCGCAGCCGGGGTGATCATCAGAATACCTTCGTCTTCGTAGATGTCAGACGCGGGCTGAGTAGAAGAGGAGCACAGGTGACCGATAACGTATTTGATGCCGTCGTTGACCACTTTGTTCGCCACCGCGACCGCTTGCTTCGGGTCACAGGCATCGTCGTATTTTACGATCTGCAGTTTTTCGCCCTTGATGCCGCCCTTAGCATTAATGTCTGCAACCGCCTGTTCTGCGCCCGTAAATTCCTGGTCGCCGTACTGTGCTACCGGACCGGACATTGCGCCCACCACGGCCACTTTAATATCTGCCTGCGCCATGGTGCTGAATGCCAACGCGATACATCCTGCCAGTAACGCTTTACCCTTCATGTTCATCCTGATATTCCCCATTATTATGGTTATTACGATTGTTGTGATGTTGTTGTGCAGCGCTTTATTTCAGTTATTGGTGTGCTGTTCGCGCTTTTTCAGCATACTCTGCTAAAACATACCCCATTTTTATGATTTTGGAATAGCTAATTTGAAATGAATATATGATAAGCCCGACAGGATTTACCGCCGGGCTGGTGGCTTTAACGTGTCAGCGACGCGGAGATAATGTCCAGCGCTTTGCGGAACTGCGCTTCGGGGATGGTAAGCGGATAAAGGAAGCGGATCACGTTGCCGTAAACGCCGCAGCTCAGGAGCAGCAGCCCTTCGTTCAACGCGCGCTCCTGCACCTGACGGGTAAATTCCGGCGACGGTTGCCCAGATTGCGGATCGTTAAACTCTACCGCGACCATCGAGCCCTGGGCACGGATGTCGGCGATGAACGGGCAGTTTTCCTTCGCTTTGTTGAGCACTTCTACCAGATGATGGCCGAGATGCGCCGAGCGCGTGCAGAGATCTTCCTCGTCAATCACGTCCAGCACCGCGTGCGCCGCGGCAATCGCCAGCGGGTTACCTGCGTAGGTACCGCCCAGACCGCCAGGTGCAGGCGCGTCCATCACCTCGGCGCGGCCCGATACTGCTGAGAGCGGCATCCCGCCCGCGAGGCTTTTTGCCATGGTGATCAGGTCCGGCTTCACGCAGTGGTGTTCCATCGAGAACAGTTTGCCGGTGCGGGCGAAGCCGCTTTGCACCTCGTCGGCAATCAGCAAAATTCCGTGGGTATCGCACAGGGCGCGCAGCGCCTGCATAAAATCAGCGGGCGCAATGTTGAACCCGCCCTCCCCCTGAACCGGTTCGAGAATAATGGCCGCCACCTGGTCTGGGGCGATATCGGCCTTAAAGATGCGCTCCAGGCTTTTTAATGCTTCCGCCGTGCTGATGCCGTGCAGACCGTCAGGGAATTGAGCGTGGTATACCGAACCGGGGAACGGGCCGAAACCCAGCTTGTACGGCGCGACCTTACCGGTCAGCGCCATGGTCATAAAGGTGCGCCCGTGGAACGCGCCGCCGAAGGTGATAAGGCCGGGGCGTCTGGTATACGCGCGGGCAATTTTGACCGCGTTTTCGACCGCTTCAGCACCCGTCGAGAAGAAGGCGGTTTTGGCCGGGCCGTTAATCGGCACGCGCTGGTTGATGCGCTCGGCAAGCGCCACATAGCCCTCATACGGCACAATCTGGTAGGCCGTGTGGGTAAAAGCGTGGAGTTGTTTTTCGATAGCGGAGATAACTTTGGGATGGCGATGGCCAGTATTCAGCGCCGCGATCCCGGCGGCGAAGTCGATGTACTCATTGCCTTCCACGTCCCACACCGTGGCGTTTTCGGCTTTATCAGCATAGAAGTTACACATCACGCCGATGCCGCGCGGCGTCGCCTGTAAACGCCGGTCATTCAGTTCGTTATTTTTCACCCTGACCCCCTGAGAAAATCGCCTGCTTAGCGCATCAGTAAGTGTTTGCCAGGGGGGAGAAATTCGCCAGAGCGGGCGCTAAAAAAACAAAACCCCCGAATTTGCATTCGAGGGCTCTCGGTGTACTTCGCGGTAATTACGCTTCGATAGCGGCGCGAAGTTTTTTCATGGCGTTCTTTTCAAGCTGACGGACACGTTCAGCAGAAACGCCGTAGCGGTCGGCCAGCTCCTGCAGCGTGGACTTGTTGTCTTCGTCCAGCCAGCGGGCGCGGATAATGTCCTGGCTACGCTCGTCGAGGCCTTCCATCGCATGGGTCAGCTTGTTCGCGGCCTGATCTTCCCAGTTGTCCTCTTCAATGCCGTCGGCAAAGTTAGAGGTTTTATCCTGCAGATACAGAACCGGTGCCATCGGCTGGCTGTCAGATGCGTCGTCGTCGGAGGACATATCAAAGGTCATGTCCTGCGCGGCCATACGGGATTCCATCTCACGGACGTCTTTGCTGGATACACCCAGCTCGCGCGCCACCATTTCCACTTCATCCTGATTGAACCAGCCCAGACGCTGCTTGGTTTTACGCAGGTTGAAGAACAGCTTACGTTGCGCTTTTGTCGTGGCGACTTTCACGATACGCCAGTTGCGCAGCACGTATTCATGAATTTCTGCTTTGATCCAGTGTACGGCGAAGGAGACCAGTCGCACGCCCACTTCCGGGTTAAAGCGACGTACAGCCTTCATCAGGCCGATGTTACCTTCCTGAATCAAGTCCGCCTGCGGCAGGCCATAGCCCGCATAGTTACGAGCAATGTGAACAACAAAGCGCAGGTGAGACAGGATCAGCTTTTTCGCTGCTTCCAGATCGCCCTGGTAATGCAGCTTTTCAGCAAGCTCCTTTTCTTCCTCGGCCGTTAACATCGGCCAGGTGTTCGCAGCCCGGATGTAAGATTCCAGGTTACCAACAGGGGCTAAAGCTAAAGTTTGCATTTCTTTGGTCATTCATTCCTCTCAATGTTTCTTCTGGTCCAGGCTGTCCCCGTCAGGCAACAACCATGCCAAAGCGTTTGAGCAACGAGATTAGCATTCACTCTTTTATCAGACAGTGATTTTATCCACAAGTTCCAGGTGCAACAGTGAATAAATTACGCACAAAATGTGACATGGAGATGATAACAGGGGAAGAGACAACAGGGACGCTTTCCCTGCAGAGCGAACATCTCGGTGCAGGGAAAGATTATATCACGCTTTTATTAGTCGGGAGTAAAGTGGCGTAAATGTTGAACCGTTGCCAGCCATGCGGCAATCCAGCCGATCATGGAGCACACCAGCAGCAACAGCAGGCACTCATCGAAGCCTAAGCCACTGATATCAAACTTAGTTCCGAAAACCTGCGCCACTTCTGTGACGGCAGACGAAAGCCGCATCACCAAAATTTCTGACAATATCAGTGAAAGAAATGCGCCGGAGAAACCGAGCAGTGCGCCACCGTAGAGGAACGGACGCAGGATGAAACCATCCGTTGCGCCAATCAGTTTTTGCACATTGATGGTATCGCGACGCGCAAAGATGCTCAAACGCACGCTGTTACCGATGACGAGGAACACCGCCGCCACCATCAGCACGCCGATCATCGCCGACACGCGCCCTACCAGCCCGGTCAGCGCCGCAAGACGGGCAAACCAGCTGTCGTCCATGCGCACTTCATCAATCCCGTTGATGCGTGTGATGCGGTCGCGCAGGGTATTCAGCGAATCGGTACCCTGGAAATCCAGCTTCGGGATCACCACCGCCACGGCGGGCAGCGGGTTCTCTTCCAGCATGTCCAGCGCGCCGCCAAAGCCTGACCAGTTACGGAACTCGCCCAACGCTTCTTCACGGGAGAGATAATTCACCTTCTCCACGCCCTGCTCGGCCTGGATTTGCCCGACCACCTGCGCCGCCGCGTTATCGTCGAGCGCTTTATCCAGATAAACGGTGATCTGCGGTGACGGGTAATACTGCGACGCCGCCTGGTTGACGTTCTTATAGACCATGTAGCAGACGCTTGGCAGCGTCAGGGAGATGGCAATCACCATCACCGTCAGGAACGTCGCCAGCGGTTTGCTTTTCAGATCCTGCAGCGCGCCGTGGAAGGCGTAGCGCACCTGTTCGTTAAACACGTTGGTCTTGCGGGAGGCCGGTTTCGGCGCCGCTTTCTGGCGCTTAGGCGCATTACGATTGCCGTCACCGCCGCCCTGCGGCTTACGGAAACGGTCGAACCGGTTCCCGAACTGCCGAATCTGGTTCATTGCATCACGCTTGTTCACCGTGGCCTCCGTGCAAATGCCCGTCGCTCAGGGTCAGCATGCGGTACGAACGACGGGAAATCAGCCCCATGTCGTGCGTCGCCATCAGTACCGTTACCCCTACGCGGTTGAATTCCTCAAACAGACGCAAAATCCCTTCGGACAGGGCATCGTCCAGGTTACCGGTCGGTTCATCCGCCAGCAGTACGGCAGGCTTGTTCACCACCGCGCGGGCGATGCCCACGCGCTGCTGTTCACCGCCGGAAAGCTGGATCGGGAAGTTCTTCGCTTTGTCCAGCAGCCCGACCTTGTCCAGCGCCGCAGAGACGCGACGGCGGATATCGTCATAGCTGGCGCCGGCAATAATCAGCGGGATCGCCACGTTATCGAAAACGGTGCGATCCATCAGCAGGTGGTGATCCTGGAAAATCATGCCGATCTGACGACGCAGAAACGGCACTTCACGGTTTTTCAGACGGCTAATTTCGTGGCCGCTGAACCAGATTTTCCCGGCGCTTGGCCGTTCGATCCCACAGATAAGCTTGAGCAGGGTACTTTTCCCCGCGCCGGAATGGCCGGTCAGGAATGCCATCTCGCCTGGCTGCAGGTGGAACGTCACCCCCTGCAGCGCTTGTCTCCCACCGAGATAGGCCTTGCTGACGTGTTCAAAGCGAATCATTGTTAGTCCTCTCGGGCAAATAATGCCTCAATAAAGTCGTCCGCCTTAAACGGACGCAAATCCTCAATACGCTCGCCCACACCGATGTAGCGGATAGGAATGCCGAACTGGTCGGCCACGGAGAAGATCACCCCGCCTTTCGCGGTGCCGTCCAGTTTGGTCAGCGTGATCCCCGTCAGCCCTACCGCTTCATGGAACAGCTTCGCCTGGCTAATGGCGTTCTGCCCGGTGCTGGCGTCGATAGTCAGCATAATTTCATGCGGTGCATCTTCGTCCAGCTTCTTCATGACGCGGACGATTTTCTTCAGCTCTTCCATCAGATGCGATTTGTTTTGCAAACGCCCTGCGGTGTCGGCAATCAGCACGTCCACGTTGCGCGACTTCGCCGCCTGGATGGCATCGAAAATCACGGATGCGGAATCCGCGCCGGTGTGCTGGGCAATCACCGGAATGTTGTTGCGCTGGCCCCACACCTGGAGCTGCTCAACCGCTGCCGCACGGAAGGTATCGCCCGCCGCCAGCATCACCGATTTGCCCTGCTGCTCAAACTGGCGCGCCAGCTTGCCGATGGTGGTGGTTTTACCCACGCCGTTAACGCCAACCATCAGAATAACAAATGGCGTTTTGCCTTCAATATTAAGCGGTTCGTCAACTTTTGCGAGAATTTCACCCATCTCGTCTTTCAGCAGGCCGTACAGCGCCTCGGCGTCGCGCAGCTGTTTGCGGCTCGCCCCTTCGGTCAGGTTGGCGATGATCTTACGGGTAGTTTCCACGCCCACGTCCGCAATCAGCAGCTGCTCTTCCAGCTCTTCAAACAGATCGTCGTCGATCTTCTTGCCGCGGAAAAGACTGATAAATCCGGAACCTAAGTTTTCTTTGGTTTTGAGCAGGCTGCGCTTCAGGCGCGCGAAGAAACCTTCTTTGGTCGGTTTTTCCTGCTCCTGAACGATCTCTTCTTCGGCCTGCTCTTCCACCGGCACGACGATTACCGCTTCTTCAGCCGCTTCCGCCGCCAGCGCCTGAGCTTCCAGCTCTTCGTCGGTCAGCTCTGGCTCAAGTGCCGCCTCTTCTTCCACCGCCTCAACGATTTCAACGGTTTCCGCTTCGGCCTGCCACTCTTCGGCAGAAACCTCTTCAGCTTTAACCTCTTCGGGCAGCGGCAGCGCTTCGTGTTCGATAGCGGCCTGCGGCGCTTCGGTAAGGGTTTCTACGATAACCGGCTCTGGCTTCTCGCTCTCCTGAACCTGCTCAGTGACCTCAACCACCTCTTCAGCAAAGGATTCAATCTCTTCTTTGCTGTGCGCTGGTTCTTCCGCTTCGACAATCGCAGCGGTTTCGACTGGCGTTTCAGGCTGTGACTGCTCTTCTACAACCTGTTGCTCTTCGGTTTTCTGTTCTGTTTCTTGCTCTTTTTCACCGAAACCCAACCAGGAAAAGAAGCCACGTTTTTTTTGTTTTGCCATCTGCGACTACACTCCTCGCGGCGCTATATACAGGGAAGCTAAAAAAATGATGAAATAGTCTAACACTTTACTTAATTGACATCACCGCCCGCAATCGCAGGGCTATGGTTAACAGAGCTTTCCAGAGATGAAGAAACCCACCCGCGCCCCGGCCGGTCAAATTCGCATTATCGGCGGTCAGTGGCGAGGCCGGAAATTACCGGTGCCGGACAGCCCCGGTTTACGCCCTACAACCGACCGCGTTCGCGAGACGCTGTTTAACTGGCTTGCCCCATCAATGGTAGACGCCCACTGCCTGGACTGCTTCGCCGGAAGCGGTGCCTTAGGGCTGGAGGCGCTATCGCGCTACGCCGCCAGCGCCACGCTGCTGGAGATGGAGCGCGGCGTTGCGCAGACGCTGCAGCAAAATCTGGCGACGCTGAAGGCGACGAACGCGAAAGTGGTCAACACCAATACGCTGAGCTTCCTCGCGCAGCAGGGTACGCCGCATAATGTGGTCTTTGTCGACCCGCCGTTCCGCAAGGGGTTGCTGGAAGAGACCTTATCCCTGCTGGAGCACAATGGCTGGCTGGCGGATGACGCGCTGATTTATGTAGAAAGCGAAGTGGAAAACGGCCTGCCACCCGTTCCCGTTCACTGGGATCTGCACCGCGAAAAGGTTGCAGGCCAGGTGGCTTATCGTCTGTATCACCGTCAGGCACAAGGAGGATCCGATGCCGGTACTGATTAACCTGGGACGCTTGCTGATGCTGGGCGTCTGGGCATTTTTGATTTTGAATCTGGTGCACCCGTTCCCGCGCCCGTTGAACATCTTCGTTAACGTGGCGCTGATTTTCACCTCGTTCATGCACGCCCTGCAGATGGTGATGCTGAAAAACGGCCTGCCGAAAGATGGCCCGCCGATGACCGGCTGGCAGCAGCTGCGGGTGTTTATTTTCGGCGTGTTTGAACTGCTGGTGTGGATGAAGAAGTTTAAGGCGCAGGTGAAGAAGTAAGGTGCGGTGTGATGCCCTCACCCTAACCCTCTCCCACGGGAGAGGGGACCGATCGCGCATTATTCAGCCCTAAAACCTACAAAACGCGACCCTTTATAGCTCAGCGTGCCTTTCTCTCCCACCGTAAGCTGATGGTACTGCTGCGCCTCCAGGCGGAAGGTCATCTCCAGACCGCCGGTTTCCGGCTTAAAGCTGGCTTCATAGCGCATGCCGGTGCCCACAGGCGTCACCTGCTGCTGGCGAGAGCGGCGGTCGTTAAGCGGTTTCTCGCGTTTGTTCGCCACCACTACGCGCTTGTGCATCAGCGGCGCGGCGTCGTTGTCCGCCTTTTCGCGGCGCTGCTGCACGAAGCGAAACGAGGCGGCAATGACGATAATCGCCACCACGATAATGAAAAACAGCGGCATCTTGCTCATTGAAACATCCCATCAGATTATGCGGAATTCAGGATACCTCGCCTGCCCCGGCATTGCCAAACGCCCGCTCGCGTCACTACACTGGATCAGAAACTGATTATTCAGCCTCAACAGTTACAGGGAGTTAATATGCTTTGGTCATTTATCGCTGTCTGTTTTTCCGCATGGCTTTATGTCGATGCGTCCTATCGCGGTCCAGCCTGGCAGCGCTGGTTGTTTAAACCCGTCACGCTGCTGTTGCTTCTGCTGCTTGCCTGGCAGGCTCCGATGTTTAACGCCATCAGCTATCTGGTGCTCGCCGGGCTGTGTGCCTCCCTGATTGGTGATGCCTTAACCCTGCTGCCGCGTCAGCGCCTGCTGTATGCCGTGGGGGCATTTTTCCTCTCCCATCTGCTGTATACCATCTACTTTGCCAGCCAGATGACGCTCTCCTTCTTCTGGCCGCTACCGCTGGTGCTGCTGGTGATTGGCGCGCTGCTGATTGCGGTGATCTGGTCGCGTCTGGAAGAGATGCGTCTGCCGGTATGCACGTTTATCGCCATGACGCTGGTGATGGTGTGGCTGGCCGGTGAGCTGTGGTTCTTCCGCCCGACATCTCAGGCGATGTCCGCGTTCTTCGGCGCGGCGCTGCTGTTAATCGGCAATATCGTCTGGCTGGGCAGCCACTATCGCCGCCGCTTCCGCGCGGATAATGCGATTTCGTCCGCCTGCTACTTTGCCGGGCACTTCCTGATCGTGCGTTCATTGTATATCTAAATAACGCTTGACTCTGGAGTCGACTCCAGAGTGTATGCTGCGGTTAATGAGAAAATTATCATTACCGGAGACTGCCATGTCGACTCCAGAAATTCCAAAAAAAGTCCCACAATTCTCAGCGCTTAAGCTCAGCCCGGTTCCGCCGAAAGACGACTGCTGCTGCGAGGGCGCGTGCGAAACGCAGGTCGACGCGCTGCCTGAAGGCGGCAACCGCTACAGCTGGGTCATCAACGGCATGGACTGCGCGGCCTGCGCCCGCAAAGTGGAAAACGCGGTGAGGCAGGTACCGGGCGTGAACCACGTTCAGGTCCTGTTCGCCACCGAAAAGCTACTGGTCAGCGCCGAAAAAGACGTCAGCAAGCAGGTAGAAGCCGCCGTCAGCAAGGCGGGCTATACCCTGCGCAGCGAAACGGCACCTGCCGAAAAAACCTCTCCCCTGAAAGAAAACCTGCCGCTTATTACCCTCATCATCATGATGGCCCTGAGCTGGGGTCTGGAGCAGATTAACCACCCGTTCGGTAATCTGGCGTTTATTGCCACTACCCTGGTCGGGCTGTTCCCGATTGCCCGTCAGGCACTGCGCCTGATGAGAAGCGGCAGCTGGTTTGCCATTGAAACGTTGATGAGCGTGGCGGCCATTGGCGCGCTGTTCATTGGCGCGACGGCGGAAGCGGCGATGGTGCTGCTGCTGTTCCTGATCGGCGAACGGCTTGAGGGCTGGGCAGCGAGCCGGGCACGCAAAGGGGTGAGCGCGCTGATGGCGCTGAAGCCAGAAACCGCCACGCGGGTTAATGAAGGCAAACGTGAAACGGTCGCCATCAACACGCTGCGCCCGGGCGACGTGATTGAAGTCGCCGCGGGCGGGCGTCTGCCTGCCGATGGGGCTCTCGTTACCGCCACCGCGAGCTTTGACGAAAGCGCCCTGACCGGGGAATCCATTCCGGTTGAGCGTGCGGCAGGTGAAAAAGTCCCTGCCGGTGCCACCAGCGTCGACCGCCTGGTGCAGCTCAAAGTCCTGTCCGAGCCGGGCGACAGCGCCATCGACCGTATCCTGAAGCTGATTGAAGAAGCCGAGGAGCGCCGCGCGCCGGTCGAACGCTTTATTGACCGCTTCAGCCGGATTTACACCCCCGCCATCATGCTGGTCGCCCTGCTGGTTACCGTCGTTCCACCGCTGTTCTTCGGCGCGCCGTGGGAGGGCTGGATTTATAAAGGGCTGACCCTGCTGCTGATCGGCTGCCCGTGCGCGCTGGTGATCTCTACGCCCGCGGCGATTACCTCGGGGCTGGCGGCGGCGGCACGTCGCGGGGCGCTGATTAAGGGCGGCGCGGCGCTGGAACAGCTGAGCCAGGTTCAGCACATCGCCTTCGATAAAACCGGCACGCTGACGGTTGGCAAGCCGCAGGTCACCGGCATCTATCCGCAGGACATCAGTGAAGACGAACTGCTGATAATGGCCGCCGCCGTTGAGCAGGGCTCCACTCACCCGCTGGCGCAGGCGATAGTGCGTGAAGCGCAGAGACGCGGGCTGGCTATCCCTTCGGCAACCGCCCAACGGGCGCTGGTCGGGTCAGGGATTGAGGCCGTCGTCGACGGCAAAAAGGTGCTGATTGTTGCGGCAGGCGCGTTCTCTCATCCACAGGTTGAGGCGTTAGAACAGGCCGGGCAGACGGTCGTTGCCGTGATGCAGGACGGCGTGTCGAAGGGCATGCTGGCACTACGCGACACTCTGCGCGATGACGCCAAAGACGCCGTGGCGGCGCTGCATCAGTTGGGCGTACAGGGCGTGATCCTCACCGGCGATAACCCGCGCGCGGCGGCTGCGATTGCTGACGAGCTGGGGCTGGCGTTTAAGGCCGGATTACTGCCTGCGGACAAGGTCAGCGCGGTAACCGAACTGAACAGCCGCGCGCCGCTGGCGATGGTCGGTGACGGAATTAACGATGCCCCGGCGATGAAGGCCGCCACCCTCGGTATTGCGATGGGCAGCGGCACCGACGTAGCGCTGGAGACGGCGGATGCGGCGCTGACGCATAACCGTCTGACCGGGCTGGCGCAGATGATTAGCCTGGCGCGGGCGACGCGCGCCAATATTCGCCAGAACATCGGCATTGCGCTGGGTCTGAAGGGGATATTTCTCGTCACCACGCTGCTCGGCATGACCGGACTGTGGCTGGCGGTGCTGGCGGACACCGGGGCGACGGTGCTGGTCACGGCGAACGCGTTGAGATTATTACGGCGGAAATAAAAACGCCCGGTGGCGGCTGCGCCTTACCGGGCCAATAACAACTCTGAACCGTAGGCCGGGTAAGGCGCAGCCGCCACCCGGCAAAAAACGGCGTTACTGCATCCCTAACATCCTCGGCAGCCACAATGATATCGCCGGGATATACGTCACCATCCCCAGCACTACCAGCAGGATGCCGTAAAATGGCAGCATCGCCCGCACCACGGTTTCAATCTTCTGCTTACTCACCGCGCTAGCCACAAACAGCACCGATCCGACCGGCGGGGTAATCAGCCCGATCCCCAGGTTAACCATCATGATCATCCCGAAGTGCACCGGGTCGATCCCCAGCGCGTTGGTCACCGGCAGCAGCACCGGCGTCAGGATCAGGATGATCGGCGCCATGTCCATCAGCGTGCCGATCAGCAGCAGCATGATGTTGAGATACATCAGGATCACGTACTTATTATCAGAGAGCGACGTGAAGAACTCGGTGATGCGCATCGGCAGCTGCATGTAGGTCATCACCGCGCCAAACGCCGCGGCAAAGCCAATCAAAATCATCACGATGGTGACGGTTTTCACCGTGCGGCACATCAGCTTCGGCAGTTCGCTCCATTTGTAGTCGCGGTAGATAAACATGGTGACGAAAAACGCCCACAGGCAGGCCACGGCGGCAGATTCGGTGGCGGTAAAAATCCCGGACAAGATCCCGCCGAGGATAATCACCACCGTCATCAGCCCCCACAGGGCATCGAGCATGATTTTCAGCGCCTGTCTGAACGGGATTTTATCCCCCTTCGGGTAGCCGCGTTTGCGGGCGAAGCACAGGCAGAGCACCATCAGGCTCACGCCCAGCAGCAGGCCCGGCAATACGCCCGCGATAAACAGCGTGGCGATGGAGACCGTTCCCCCCGCCGCCAGGGAATAAATCACCGAGTTGTGGCTGGGCGGGATCAGAATCGCCTGCACCGACCCGCTCGCCGTGACCGCCGCCGCGTATTCGCGCGGATAGCCCTTCTTCTCCATCTCCGGGATCATCACGCTGCCGATGGACGCTGTATCCGCCACCGACGAGCCAGAAATCGCGCCGAAGAACGTCGAGGCGACGATGTTCACCAGCGACAGCCCGCCGCGGATAAAGCCGACAAACACATAGGCGAAGTTAACCAGCCGTCGGGCAATGCCCCCTTCCGCCATGATCGCTCCGGCGAGGATGAAGAACGGGATCGCCAGCAGGGTAAATTTGTTCACCCCACTGGTGATCTGGATCATCAGCGCCTCCAGCGGTAAATCAATCCACAGCGCACCTGCCACGGCGCTCAGCCCCACGGCGAAGGCCACCGGCATCCCCAGCGCCAGCAAAATGGCGAGGGTGAATAACAAAACAAAAGCATCCATTGTTCACCCCTTAACTGTGATTGCCGATCAGCACGACCGGACGGTTTTCCTGCGCGCCAAACAGCAGGCGTTCAAGCACAAACAGAATCAAAATCGCCGACCCGATCGGCAACGGCAGGTAGCTTTCGCCGGAAGTCAGGATCGGGAACTCCGCCACCGGCTGCTCCCAGAGCTCGACGCACAGCCAGTAGCTGTACCAGCACATCAGACCGGAAATCAGCAGCATCAGCAGATCAACCACACGTGAACACAGCTTTTGCAGCGACGCGGGCAGACGGTCGGTGAGCATATTGACCGCAATGTGCGACCCGGCGCGGTAGCTCACCGCCGCGCCGATGAAGGTGAACGTTACCATGCAGATAATGGCGACGGGCTCCGGCCAGGATTCGCCGCGGTTGAGCACGTAGCGTGAGAAGATGCCGATGGGGATGACAATCGTCATCACCAGCAGCGAGACACCCGCCACCGCCATGGCGAGCAGGTACAGACGGTCCATCCACTTCAGGTAGAGTTCGGACATACGTGCTCCGTATTACTGGACGTCAGCGATGGCTTTCATCAGATCCTGATGCTTGTCGCCATACTGGGCGCGCACCGGCTCTGTGGCCTTGATGAATACCGTCTTATCGATATCGTGGAACTGCACGCCGCCCGCCTTCATTTTCGCCAGCGCCTGGTCGTTATACGCATTCCACAGCTTGCGCTGTTCGAACTGCGCTTCACGGGCCAGGGTCAGGATTTTTTGCTGTTCATCAGCGCTCAGCTTGTCCCATTTCACTTTTGAATAGAGCAGCATTTCCGGGGTGATAAAGTGGCCGCTGAGGGTGTAGTTTTTAGCAACCGGCATGTAGTTGTGGGCGATAAAGGTGGGCGGGTTATTCTCCGCGCCGTCGATCACGCCGGTCTGCATGCCGCTGTAAACCTCGCTAACGCCCATCGCCACCGAGTTCGCCCCCATGTCCTTCAGCGTGGCGAGTGCCACCGGGCTGCCCTGCACGCGGATTTTCTTCCCTTTCAGATCTTCAGGTTTGACGATCGGCTCTTTGGTGATCAGGTTGCGGGTGCCGGAATCCATCCAGCCGAGGAACACCAGGCGGGATTTCGGGTTCGCGGTCAGCTTGTCGCCGATCTGCTTGCCGATATCCCCGTCGATCACTTTATGCATATGATCCTCATCGCGGAAAACGTACGGCAGGGTGAAGACTTCGATATCCGGCAGGATGGCGGCAACCGGCGCCATGGAGACGCGGATCATGTCAATCGCCCCCATCTGCGCCTGCTCAATCATCTGCTTTTCATCCCCCAGCACGCCGCCGGGGAAGACCTTAATCTCCAGCTTGCCGTCGGTTTGTTGTTTGAGTTTTTCACCCATGTGCTGAACCGCGACCACGTTCGGGTAGCCTTCAGGATGCACATCGGCGGCTTTGATGGTTTGGGCAGAAACGGTGCAGGCAAAAGCAGACAGGCACAGCGCGGCCAGTAACGGCTTGAGGGTCGTTTTCATTGAGTCAGCTCCAGGGTAGCGATGTCAGCGTTAAAACAGTGTTTTATTTTTTTACGCTTAGAAAATAGACTAGCCCGGGAGAAGCGTAGGTGAAGCGCCTCACAAAAGCGCGAATTTATGAAACGATGGTTTAAATTTGTGAGGGCGGTAATGCCGGGTAACGATGCGGCCATACCCGGCGGGGGCATGACCGCGCGTCAATCAGGAAAAATAGCTCATGACCAGGCCTAAAAACAGCACCAGACCGACATAGTTATTGTTCATAAACGCCTTAAAGCAGGCTTCGCGTTCGCGTTTTGCAATCAGCTTCTGCTGGTAGGCAAACAGCAGCCCTGCTACCAGTATCGACCAGTAAAATTCCCAGTTCAGTCCGTTCAGGCGCGCAATCGCGACCATCAGCGCCAGTACAGCAACCTGCAGAATGCCAATGATAAGTTTGTCCTGGCGTCCAAAGAGAATGGCGGTGGATTTAATGCCAATTTTCAGGTCATCGTCGCGGTCAACCATCGCATATTGCGTGTCATACGCTACGGCCCAGAGGATGTTCGCAAGGAACATCAGCCAGCAGCTAAGCGGTAAGGACTCACTAACCGCCGCAAACGCCATCGGAATCGACCAGCCAAACGCCGCCCCCAGCACCACCTGAGGCAGATGGGTGTAGCGCTTCATAAAGGGATAAACCCAGGCCAGTGCGAGCGCCGCGACGGACAGCAGAATCGTCATGGTGTTCAGGGTTAATACCAGCAGGAAAGAGAGCAGCACCAGAACGATGAACAGTACGCGCGCTTCTTTCCCTGTCACCTGACCGCTGGGTAGCGGGCGGTTGGCAGTGCGCTTTACGTGGCCGTCAAATTTACGATCGGCATAGTCATTCACCACGCAGCCCGCCGCGCGCATCAGCCAGACGCCGGCAACGAATACGCCCAGGATCCACAGCGGCGGCATGCCCGGCGTGGCCACCCACAGCGCCCATAAGGTCGGCCACAGCAGCAGCAGCGCGCCAATGGGTTTATCGGTACGCATTAAGCGGTGATACGCCAACAGCTTATTCTGCGTCAGGGTCCACTCCATTTTTTCTTCCTCTTAGTACAACGGTGATGCCGGTAAAAATAGCTCCGTCAGGATTAACGGCTTACCGCTCAGGCGAAGGCGGGAACGGCGCCCCCACAGTTCGGCATCACGCCCAATTTCAATGAAATCCCTGGTCAGCTCAGATGAGGTGAAAAGATAACGTCCCAGCGGCGTTTTCCCCAGCCGCTGCAGCGCCAGCTCAGGCCCGGATAGGGTAGATTCGGGCACCACCGTCCGCCCGGCAAGCCAGGGTTCGCCATCGGCACAGAGCAAAATTTCACGCAGCCAGTAGCGTTCCTCTTGCGGCAACAGCGGCAGCTCGCTGGCGATCTCATCGCCGGAGACAAACCCTTCCTGTATCAGGGTTACCGTGACCGTTTTACCCTGTTGCTCAAAACGTTTTGTCATGGAATCTTCCAGCAGCAACCAGTCCAGCTGCTGCGGATCAAGCGCAGGTATTTGGTCGAAATAGCGCAGCGCACGCAGTTGCGTTAGCGCGGGGTGTGACATGCCAGACTCTCCGATACATAACGTAATGGCATTGTATCGCAGAAACGGGCAATGAGGGGGGGCCAAACGTTATTTAACGATCACTATCGCAACATGGGCGCAACAGCCTGGCGAATACGAAAAAAAGTGCGCCCACTCAGGCGCACTAAACTACTAACAAATCAGCACTGTGGGGAACAGTTACCCCTTGCCTTTTACACTGCTGATAAAGGTGGAACGGGCAGTGGTTGAACCTAAACGTTCGGCTTCATCAAGCAGTTTCAGCGCTTTATCGACATCGCCGCGCTTCACCGCCTGCTTAATGGCGTTGTTGAAGTACTCTTCGGTGTCGTTCAGTACGGGCTCGGCTTTCTTCGCCGGGGCTGGCGCTGCGGCTGGCGCTGCGGCTGGCGCAGCGGCAACTGGCGCGGCATAGGCTGGAGCGGCGGTATTACCGACGGTGACCGGCCCCGGACCAGACGAACCAAACAGCGGGCCAACCAGCACGCTGGAAGCGCTATTGGTGGAGACTTTTAACTTCACCAGACCGTCCGTTGCGTGGCGGGCAATCGGGTCGGGAATATCGGGCACCGCATTGCCGGTACCTTTTGCATACGCTTTTGCCGGATCCACTAACCTGGTGGTTTGCTGCAAATCTTTATCGGTGGTGAATACCAGCACGTAGATTTTTTGCTGACCCAGCGCTGGCGTCAGACGCATCACGCCCTGAAGCCGGTCCGCGCTCATCACGCCGGGCTCCTGATAGGTAAAATACTCGCTCGGGAAGAAGGCAGATGGCGTCATGTTCTGGTCGAGGATCAGCACGTTCGGCGCAAATACGCTGGTCTGCTTATTCACTTCACTGGTCAGCGTCAGGGTCAGCTCGCCAATATTGGCCGGAACGCTGTAGGCAGCAACCGGGCCGGAAATGCCGGGCACATTCAGCTGTTGCCCGCCCGTGGAAAGCTGTGTGGACTGCGTTTTGGACTGATCAACCGGTGTCCAGGTCAGCTGCTGCAGCGCTGCCGTCGGAACGGAAGGCGCCGTGGACGTATTCTGAGGAACAAAATTCACTTCTGCGAACGTTAGCGCCGGCACGCTGGCCAGCAGCCCCGCAGAGAGGTACAGCGCGACGAGACTTTTCTTCATTTTCATTGTTATTACCTCTGATAGCATCAGCTCTGCGGTGGCCAGGCAATAGCGCGCAGGGCCCTAAGGAGAGAGGGGCTTACGCCCCTCTTTCAGGTCATTACGTCAGGTCTTGCGAATTACCACCAGATTTCCATCTGGGCACCGAAGCTCCACTCGTCAGTGTCGCCGCGGCCAAGGCCTGCAGTCTGCATACCGAAGTTGGAGTTATAGTTGGAACTCGTAGAGATCGGGCTACCGGAAGTGTCATAACCCCACTTCTCATCCCACTTGGCGTAGGTTGCGAAGACACGGATTGCAGGACGAGACCAGATGCTGTCGCCAGCCTGCCACTGTTGTGCCAGGGTGATTTTGTACTGGTTGTTGGTTTCGTCAGTTTTCTGAGATTTGACGTTGTCGTAGCCTACTTCCAGCAGGGTGCTCATGATTGGCGTCCATTTGTACATAGGACGCACGCCGACGGTCCACCACTTGGTGCCGTTGTTGTTATCCCAGTCGATATCCTGATACATACCGACGTACATCAGGTCCCAGCTGTCGCCCAGGGAGATTGCACCGTGGTCAAGGATACGCAGCAGGCTACCGTTGTTGTTGATGCCGTATCCGTACAGTTTGCCATCGGAATCGTCATTGCCAAGACCAATGCCCGCGCCCTGGTTCAGACCTTTACCCTGGGAGGTCATAGAGTCCGTTGCGTACTGAACAACGAACTTGTTGAAGCCCTTCAGCATGCTCTGGGTATGTTCTGCGGTGAACATCCAGCCATCTTTCGAAGCTTTTGGCTGCAGGTAGTAATCATCGTTAACGTTGGTGTGACCGTAGTCAACGCCCAGCTCCAGCGTACCGCCCGGGTTGACTTCCATCTGCGCTAAACGCACGTCAAACACGTCGTTCGCGGTGTCGGTGGTGTAGTCACGGATGTTGTTGCTGGCGAAGGTAGAAGAACCGCCTGCTTCAGTGGAGCGGCTGGCTGCCAGAGAGAGTTTACCGAAGCCCAGGTCGATGTTTTCGATACCCGCACCAGGACCGGAAATGTCCCAGTAGTAGAAGTCGATCATGTGGACGTCATGACGCTGATAGAAGCGCTTACCGGCCCAGATGGTGGACCCTGGCAGCCATTCAATCAGGTTTTTACCCTGCACGTTGGCTTCACGGAAGGCCGGATCAGTGGCTTCCCAGTCATTCTGCTGCGCAACGGAATACGCGACGTTAGTGTCGAAATAGAAGCTCTTATCGCCCTCTTTCCACACTTCCTGGCCCAGCTTCAATTCCGCATAGGTTTCACATTCGTTACCCAGACGGTATTTACTTTGAGCACCCGTTGCCTGGAAGCACTGCTGGGCACCGCCACTCCCGGTCCAGCCAATGCCGGAACGAGCATAACCTTTAAAGTCCACGGCGCCAGCCTGGGCAGACAGGATGCCTGCCGCAATGGCGACCGCCAGAGGGACTTGTTTGCGCAGAGTAATCATCATTCTATCTCCTGAGATCATTGCTTTTCTTTGAACACTTCACCTGTCGGTTTCGTGTCTTCTTTTGGGATTGCTTAAACGCCTGGCTCTTTGTGCAGCCGACGACATGCGGTGCCATCCTCACGGAACAGATGGCAACGCTCTGGCGGCAAGCCGATAGCGAATGTGGCACCCTCTTCTACCAACACCACGTCATTCTGGCGGTAGACCAGGTTCTGACGGATGGCGGGGATCTGGATATGAATCTGTGTTTCGTGACCAAGCTGTTCGACGACCTGAACTTCACCTTCCAGCGTCACATCCGCAATGTGGCTTGGCAGTAGATGCTCAGGACGGATACCGAGGGACATATTTGCCCCGACCTGTACGTTGGCGCTGTCGACCGGCAGCCAGACCTGCTGGCGGTTTGGCAGCTCCACCTGTACCTGTTCAATGGCTGTCGCCGTCACTTTGACGGGCAGGAAGTTCATCTTTGGCGAGCCAATGAAGCCCGCAACAAAGCGGTCTGCCGGGTAGTGATACAGCTCCAGCGGTTTGCCCACCTGCGCCACGCGACCGGCGTCCAGCACCACGATTTTGTCGGCGAGGGTCATCGCTTCGACCTGATCGTGGGTGACGTAAATCATCGTGCGGCCAAGGCGCTTGTGCAGGCGGGAGATTTCAATACGCATCTGGACGCGCAGGGCGGCATCCAGGTTAGAGAGAGGTTCATCGAGCAGGAACACGCGCGGCTCGGCCACCAGCGTACGGCCAATCGCCACGCGCTGACGCTGACCGCCGGAAAGCGCTTTCGGTTTACGCTCCAGCAGGTGCGCCAGCTGCAACACTTCAGCCACCTGCGTGACGCGCTGGTTAATGACCTCTTTTTTCGCCCCGGCCAGCTTCAGGCCAAAGGACATGTTCTCGGCAACGGAAAGATGGGGATAAAGCGCATAAGACTGGAACACCATGCCTACGCCGCGTTCGGCTGGCGGGATGTCGTTCATTCGGGTATCACCGATTAGCAGGTCGCCGCTGGTGATAGTTTCAAGACCGGCAATCATACGCAGCAGAGTAGATTTACCACAGCCTGATGGGCCGACAAACACCACAAACTCGCCTTCAGTGATGTCCAGATTGATGTCTTTCGACACCACTACGTCGCCC
Organism: Enterobacter cloacae complex sp. P12RS; assembly: GCF_014895875.1. Lineage (NCBI taxonomy): Bacteria > Pseudomonadati > Pseudomonadota > Gammaproteobacteria > Enterobacterales > Enterobacteriaceae > Enterobacter > Enterobacter cloacae complex sp. P12RS. The sequence continues at coordinate 345 of NZ_JADBQO010000019.1, read as the reverse complement.
CAGGCTTTCGTTACATTACGCAGCTGTACGCTCGCCATGCCCTTCTCCCTTCGTTACAACCTGTCACCGACAGAAACATTCAAGATAAGTTCACTATGGGGTATCCATTACTTTCGTGAATCCTCCACCCCCCGCCTTTTTTATGGGGGAGGAGGCGGGAGGATGAGAGAACAGGCTCTGCGACCGCAGCCGGGGGGCTGAGGCGAAATTCGTGAAGCCGCCTGCAAAATTCGGTGGGTTTTTATGTGCGCCAGCACTCATAACTTAAATTTATGCAACGGAGATCACACAAACGGGGGGTGGGGCGTAGGGGTTGGGAGGATGGAAAGAGGATGTCAAATAAGG
>NZ_JADBQO010000018.1:53437-158337 GCF_014895875.1 Enterobacter cloacae complex sp. P12RS | reverse complement strand
GTTTGAATGAAACCATAAACCAAATCAATATACAATAACCATCCAGTTAAGGATGACTTAAGTATAATTAAACTGTTATCGACATTGAGCAGAATTAAGTTAACAATCTGTTATCAATGATTCTATTTGAAGGTAGAAAGAGTTCTCTTAAAAAACATAACTCGATGATAGTAAAACGGTTTAAAGAGAAAGCATTTGTGAGGACTGCGTCATCTGAAAAATACCCGTTATGTTTATTCGTTTCTGCAAATGTTTTTTAAGTCCAAAAATAGACAATTAGTTAAGTTAAAAATCAAAAACCCAGCACAATAAGCTAAACAACACACCCTCTCTGTTTAGCCTTCTGGGGCCGTTTTTACCATCAGGGGTTGACATGCACAGCGGTATCCAGTACCACTAAAAGCATATTGAATTTAACGGAGCACGATTCATGACACGCACCATTCGTTTCATCGGTCTACTACTACTAAACGCATCCACTGTGCGCGGTAGACTGGCGGGCGAAATTCAGCGTTGAATCGTCACCAGTAAGACTAAAAACCCGCGCCACTGCGCGGGTTTTTTTATGCTCGTAGCAAGGCGCCCTAAGACTGACAAGGACCTAACCCATGAGCCAGCAAGTCATTATTTTCGATACTACTTTACGTGACGGTGAACAGGCATTACAGGCAAGCCTGAGTGTAAAAGAAAAACTGCAGATTGCGCTGGCTCTCGAGCGTATGGGCGTCGACGTGATGGAGGTTGGTTTCCCCGTCTCCTCTCCGGGTGATTTTGAATCCGTACAGACTATCGCCCGCACCATTAAAAACAGCCGCGTGTGCGGTCTGGCGCGCTGCGTAGAGAAAGACATCGACGTTGCGGCTGAGTCACTGAAGGTGGCCGAAGCCTTCCGTATTCATACCTTTATTGCAACCTCACCAATGCACATCGCAACCAAGTTGCGCAGCACGCTGGATGAGGTCATTGAACGCGCGGTATACATGGTTAAGCGCGCACGCAACTACACCGATGACGTTGAATTCTCCTGTGAAGATGCGGGCCGTACGCCGATTGAAGACCTGGCGCGCGTAGTCGAAGCCGCCATCAACGCGGGCGCTAAAACCATCAACATCCCGGACACCGTCGGCTATACCATGCCGTTTGAGTTCTCCAACATCATTACCGGCCTGTATGAGCGCGTACCTAACATTGATAAAGCAATCATCTCAGTACATACCCATGATGATTTGGGCCTGGCCGTAGGCAATGCCATCGCTGCGGTGCACGCCGGTGCACGTCAGGTAGAAGGTGCAATGAACGGTATCGGTGAACGCGCGGGCAACTGTTCACTGGAAGAAGTGATCATGGCGATCAAGGTGCGCAAAGACATCATGAACGTGCACACCCGCATCAATCACAACGAAATCTGGCGCACCAGCCAGACCGTCAGCCAGATTTGCAACATGCCGATTCCGGCTAACAAGGCGATTGTTGGAACCGGCGCTTTCGCCCACTCCTCCGGCATTCACCAGGACGGCGTGCTGAAAAACCGTGAAAACTACGAAATCATGACTCCGGAATCCATCGGCCTGAACCAGGTTCAGCTGAACCTGACCTCCCGTTCCGGTCGTGCGGCAGTGAAACACCGGATGGAAGAGATGGGCTATCAGGACAGCGATTACAACATGGATCAGCTGTACGACGCGTTCCTGAAGCTGGCCGACAAGAAAGGCCAGGTATTCGATTACGACCTGGAAGCGCTGGCCTTCATCAACAAGCAGCAGGAAGAGCCAGAGCACTTCCGTCTGGACTACTTCAACGTGCAGTCCGGCTCCAGCGACATCGCTACCGCCTCGGTCAAGTTGGCCTGCGGTGATGAAATTAAAGCGGAAGCCGCCAACGGTAACGGCCCTGTGGATGCCATCTATCAGGCGATCAACCGCGTTACCGAGTACGACGTAGAGCTGGTGAAATACGACCTGACGGCGAAAGGGCACGGTAAAGACGCGCTGGGTCAGGTGGATATCGTCGTCAACTATAATGGCCGCCGTTTCCACGGTGTGGGCCTGGCGACGGATATTGTCGAATCCTCCGCGAAAGCGATGGTGCACGTCCTGAACAACATCTGGCGCGCCGCTGAAGTCGAAAAAGAGTTGCAACGCAAAGCTCAGAATAAAGAGAACAACAAGGAAACCGTGTAATGTCGAAGAACTACCATATTGCTGTGTTGCCGGGTGACGGTATTGGTCCGGAAGTGATGGCACAGGCGCTGAAAGTACTGGAAGCCGTTCGCTCGCGTTTTGCGATGAAAATTACCACCAGCCACTACGACGTGGGCGGTATTGCGATTGATAACCACGGAACGCCATTGCCGAAAGCCACCGTTGAAGGCTGCGAAAATGCCGATGCCGTGCTGTTTGGCTCCGTCGGTGGCCCAAAATGGGAACACCTGCCGCCGGCAGAGCAGCCAGAGCGCGGCGCGCTCCTGCCGCTGCGTAAACATTTTAAGCTGTTCAGCAACCTGCGTCCGGCTAAGCTGTATCAGGGGCTGGAAGAGTTTTGTCCGCTGCGCGCGGATATCGCGGCCAACGGTTTCGACATCCTGTGCGTGCGTGAGCTGACGGGCGGGATTTACTTCGGTCAGCCAAAAGGTCGCGAAGGCAGCGGGCAGCACGAGAAAGCGTTTGATACCGAGGTGTACCACCGTTTCGAAATTGAACGTATCGCCCATATCGCCTTTGAATCTGCACGCAAGCGCCGCCATAAGGTGACCTCTATTGATAAAGCGAACGTGCTGCAGTCGTCCATTTTGTGGCGCGAGATCGTCAGTGAAGTCGCTAAGCAGTACCCGGACGTTGAGCTGTCGCATATGTACATCGACAACGCGACCATGCAGCTGATTAAGGATCCGTCCCAGTTTGACGTGCTGCTCTGCTCCAACCTGTTCGGCGATATTTTGTCTGACGAGTGCGCGATGATCACCGGCTCTATGGGCATGCTGCCATCCGCCAGCCTGAATGAAGAAGGCTTTGGCTTGTACGAACCGGCGGGCGGTTCCGCGCCGGATATCGCAGGCAAGAACATTGCGAACCCGATTGCGCAGATCCTCTCCCTGGCCCTGCTGCTGCGCTACAGCCTCGATGCAGGTGACGCAGCAACCGCAATTGAAAACGCCATTAACCGGGCGTTAGAAGAAGGCGTCCGTACCGGTGACTTAGCGCGCGGCACGGCAGCAGTCAGTACTGATGAAATGGGCGACATCATTGCCCGCTATGTCGCTGAAGGGGTGTAATCATGGCCAAGACGTTATATGAAAAACTGTTTGATGCGCACGTTGTCTACGAGGCGCCAAACGAAACCCCGCTGCTGTACATTGACCGCCACCTGGTGCACGAAGTGACCTCTCCGCAGGCCTTCGACGGCCTGCGCGCGCACAAGCGTCCGGTGCGCCAGCCGGGTAAAACCTTTGCCACGATGGATCACAACGTCTCCACCCAGACCAAAGACATCAATGCTTCCGGCGAGATGGCGCGCATCCAGATGCAGGAGCTGATCAAGAACTGCAACGAATTTGGCGTGGAGCTGTACGATCTGAACCACCCGTATCAGGGCATCGTCCACGTGATGGGACCTGAGCAGGGTATTACGCTGCCGGGCATGACCATCGTCTGCGGCGACTCCCATACCGCGACCCACGGCGCGTTTGGCGCGTTGGCGTTCGGCATCGGCACATCGGAAGTTGAGCACGTTCTGGCGACGCAAACTCTGAAACAGGGCCGCGCCAAAACCATGAAGATTGAGGTGAAGGGCAAAGCCGCGCCGGGTATCACCGCGAAAGATATCGTGCTGGCGATTATCGGCAAAACCGGCAGCGCAGGCGGTACCGGTCACGTGGTGGAATTCTGCGGCGACGCGATTCAAGCGCTGAGCATGGAAGGCCGTATGACCCTGTGCAACATGGCTATTGAGATGGGCGCTAAAGCAGGCCTGGTCGCACCGGACGAAACCACCTTCAACTATGTGAAAGGCCGTCTGCACGCGCCGAAAGGTCAGGATTTTGACGACGCGGTCGCGTACTGGAAAACCCTGAAAACTGACGACGGTGCCACCTTTGATACCGTTGTCACGCTGCAGGCGGAAGATATTGCGCCGCAAGTCACCTGGGGTACCAATCCTGGCCAGGTCATCTCCGTCAACGACAGCATTCCTGACCCGGCTTCCTTCGCCGATCCGGTCGAACGCGCCAGCGCGGAAAAAGCGCTGGCCTATATGGGGCTGAAACCCGGCGTACCGCTGACCGATGTGAACATTGATAAGGTGTTTATCGGCTCCTGCACCAACTCCCGTATCGAGGATTTACGCGCGGCGGCAGAGATTGCCAAAGGTCGCAAAGTGGCGCCGGGCGTGCAGGCGCTGGTGGTTCCTGGCTCCGGTCCGGTGAAAGCCCAGGCGGAAGCGGAAGGACTGGATAAGATCTTTATCGAAGCAGGCTTCGAATGGCGCCTGCCGGGCTGCTCCATGTGTCTGGCGATGAACAACGACCGCCTGAATCCGGGCGAGCGCTGCGCCTCCACCAGCAACCGTAATTTTGAAGGCCGTCAGGGCCGGGGTGGACGCACCCACCTGGTCAGCCCGGCAATGGCCGCCGCTGCGGCAGTCACCGGCCATTTCGCCGATATTCGCAGCCTGAAATAAGGAGACAATCATGGCAGAGAAATTTACCCAACATACGGGCCGTGTTGTCCCGCTGGACGCCGCTAACGTCGATACGGACGCGATCATTCCGAAGCAGTTTTTGCAGAAAGTGACCCGCACCGGTTTTGGCGCACACCTGTTCAACGACTGGCGTTTTCTGGACGACAAAGGCGAAGTGCCAAACCCGGAGTTCGTCCTGAACTTCCCGGAATACAAAGGTGCATCCATTCTTCTGGCGCGGGAAAACTTCGGCTGCGGCTCCTCGCGTGAGCATGCGCCCTGGGCGCTGACCGACTACGGCTTTAAGGTGGTTATCGCCCCGAGCTTCGCGGATATCTTCTACGGCAACAGCTTCAACAACCAGTTGCTGCCGGTGACGCTGAGCGACGAGCAGGTCGATGAACTGTTCGCGCTGGTTAAGGCAAATCCGGGGATGGCATTTGAGGTGGATCTGGAAGCGGAAGTGGTGAAAGCCGGGGATAAGACCTACAGCTTCAGCATTGATGCCTTCCGTCGCCACTGCATGTTGAACGGTCTGGACAGCATTGGCCTGACGCTCCAGCACGAGGACGCCATCTCAGCGTACGAGAAAAAACAGCCTGCATTTATGGGCTAAAGGCAATGGCCCGCAGGGCGCGGGCCATTGATAAGGGTGCGTTGAGGCAAGTACGTTTTGGCATTCCAGCCTCCTTATTGCTTTTCGGCAATGAAGAGACTAACCTCGCAATGTTGGTTGTGAAGTTGGTCTCCCCATCAGTTTTTTGATGTGGGACTCTCCACTGTTTGCCTCTTGCGAAAGCCTGAGGCAAACAGCCTCAAGCACCCGTCACGCGCTCTATGCGCCTTCTCTGTATCTGTCAGAAAATCGTTTCATTTCGTGAAGCCGCCTTCCAGAATCAAACATCCTTGACCCGGCAGGTCAGCCCAAGCGTTACCACCGAAATCGCCGCAATCATCCAGTAAACCGAGGCATGACCATAACTTTGCGCCAGCGCGCCCTGAATCACTCCCGCCAGAATAACGCCCGTCGAAATACTGTTGGTAAAAAGCGTTGTCGCAGAGCCGGCGCGGCCGGGCATGAGATCCTGGAACCAGAGCATGCCGATCCCGGCAACGATGCCGATAAACACGGCATTAAACAGCTGCAGCGCCAGCAACGCTTCACGCGAATGGAAAAGGAGCAGCCCCGCGTAGAACAGCACCCCAGCCGCCACGGCAACGATCATCATCCGACGCTTTCCGAAGCGCTTAACGTAATACCCCGCCAGAATCATCGCCGGAATTTCCAGCCCGGCGGCGGTCCCCATTAAGATCCCCGCAAGCTTGTCCGGTAGGCCTAGATCGCTGCTGATCCACAGCGGCATATCAATAATGTACATGGTGTTGCAGGTCCACATCAGCGTGGAGGCGATAAACAGCATCCGCACGTTTTTATCCTGCCAGCCGCTTACCTGAGTGATGGGCTTATCCGTCGTCTGCTCAACCCGGGCGACAGACGGCAGCGCAAAGGCAATCAGAGCCAGACTGATAATAAAAATGCCTGCCGCGATAGAAAACATGACCGTAAAGCCATAGTTCAGCGCCAGCATGAAGGCCAGCGGCGGGCCGATGACCCACGCCAGCGAGAGCTGTGCGCGCATCACCGAGCTGAACATCACCACCTCTCGCGCCGAGCTGTCGGCGTATTCACGGGCCAGCGCGAACAGCTGCGGCATGGCGGTGTTCGCCAGAGAGGCCAGCAGCACGCCGCAGGTGATGAGCGTCAGGTAATGGCGGTTAAAGGCAAAAAGCAGCGCGTTGCCCACGGCCATGGCGCAGCAAAAGAGGATCAGCCTGCGGCGATCGCCCTGGCTGTCGGATCGTTTCGCCAGCCCCAGGCTAACGAGGATCCCGGCAATCGCGTTAACGGTATAAAACAGGCCCACCCAAAACGGCTGCGCCCCCACCTCGCGGCTGAGAAACAGGCTCAGCGTCGGTGCCTGTAGCGCACCGGCCACGCCCATCATGAAGGCCACCAGCATAAAAGCAGCGTACACGCCATTCAGGCGGCGCCCCATCGTCATCAACCACAGCATGCGCAAGTCCTTGTGAAAGCGAATCGAAATTGGGTGAAAGAATAAACGAAAAAAGCCAGCAAAAACATTTTGCTGTAGGGTGATAAACACCAATACTCAGTCACACATGATCGAGGCGAGTTAGCGAGAAGAGGTCGGTTTCGTAACGTCCCACTGCATCAGATCTTCCAGGATTCTCAGCCGCTGCTCTGCGCACTGGCGGGCCAGCCAGGACACTCCCTTTGTCGCTGAAAAATAGTGCTGATAAAACTGACGTGCGGTAGACCTCTTCATAATTTACCTCCTCGCTTCATCGGGAAGAATTATTGGCCTAATATAGGGATAAATAAATTGCTGATTTTTTGTCAGGAGTTCCTCTTTTATGCCATCCGGTCGACTGCAACAACAATTCATTCGCCTGTGGCAGTGCTGCGAGGGTCAATCGCAGGAGACCACGCTTAACGAGCTGGCAGAACTCCTCAACTGCTCTCGCCGCCATATGCGCACGTTACTCAACACCATGCAGCAGCAGGGCTGGCTAAGCTGGGAGGCCGAGGCGGGACGCGGCAAGCGCTCACGCTTGACCTTCCTTTATACCGGCCTGGCGCTGCAGCAGCAGCGGGCGGAGGATCTGCTGGAGCAGGACCGCATCGATCAGCTGGTCCAGCTGGTGGGTGACAAGGCCGCCGTGCGCCAGATGCTAGTCTCACACCTGGGACGCAGCTTTCGCCAGGGACGCCACATTCTGCGGGTGCTTTACTACCGCCCAATGAAAAATCTGCTGCCCGGCACGGCATTACGACGTTCTGAAACCCACATGGCCCGGCAGATATTCAGCGGTCTGACGAAAATAAATGAGGAAAACGGGGAACTGGAAGCGGATATCGCGCACCACTGGCAGCAGCTTTCCCCCCTGCACTGGCGTTTCTTTTTACGCCCGGGCATTCACTTCCACCATGGCCGCGAGCTGGAGATGCGTGACGTCATCGCTTCTTTAGAGCGCGCCCGCACGCTGCCGCTCTATTCGCATATCACGCGGATCCACTCCCCAACGGCCTGGACGCTGGATATTGAACTGTCCCAGCCAGACAACTGGCTGCCGTGGCTTCTGGGCTACGTGCCCTCGATGATCCTGCCTGCCGAGTGGCGATCCCTGAACAATTTTTCCAGCCAGCCGATCGGTACAGGCCCCTACTCCGTTACGCGCAATAACAGCAATCAGCTGAAGATCCGCGCCTTTGATGACTATTTTGGCTATCGGGCGCTGATCGACGAAGTGAACGTCTGGGTGTTACCGGACCTCAACGAAGAGCTGAGCGCAGGCCTCACCCTGGAGGGGCCCACAACCAGCGAAAAGGCGTTCGAGAGTCGCCTGGAGGAGGGCTGCTACTATCTTCTTTTTGACAGCCGCAGCCATCGCGGGGCGAATCACGACGTCCGCAAGTGGATCAGCCATATTCTGGCCCCCGCTAACCTGATTTATCACGCTGAAGAGCAATACCAGACCTGGTGGTTTCCGGCCTATGGCCTGCTTCCGCGCTGGCACCATGCTCAGCCGGTGCGCAGTGAAAAACCCGCCGGGCTGGAGACCATCACCCTCAGCTACTATCGCGATCACATTGAGCACCGGTTTATCGCGAGGATCATGAGTAAACTGCTGGCGGCCGAAGGCGTGACGCTGGCGATACAGGAAGTCGATTATGATGAATGGCACCGCGGGGATGTCGTCAGCGATATCTGGCTCAACAGCGCGAACTTTACGCTGCCGCTTGATTTCTCGCTCTTTTCACACCTGTATGAAGTGCCTCTTATTCAGCACTGCATCAGCCGGGACTGGCAGCAGGACGCCGCAAGGTGGCGGGCAGGAGAGATGGATCTGGCCGCGTGGTGCCAGGAACTCCTGACCGGGCAGACGATCGTACCGTTGATCCACCACTGGCTGCTGATCCAGGGACAGCGCAGCATGCGCGGCCTGCGGATGAATACCCTGGGCTGGTTTGATTTTAAATCCGCCTGGTTTGCGCCGCCGGAGCCATAACGCTTTCGTAATATTCACCAAATCATTACAATAGCGCCGTTCTCAACGGGGTGCTGCATCACAGATGTGCGCTGAGATAATACCCGTCGAACCTGATCCGGATAACGCCGGCGAAGGGATTTGAGGCTGTTTCTCAAAATCCTTTGCCACTCAACCCTGAGGTGCAAAGTGTTAAAAAACGTTCTTCCTCTGCTGGCGCTGGTTGCGCTGCCTGTTTTTGCTAAGCCTGTTCTGACGGTCTATACCTACGACTCCTTCTCCGCCGACTGGGGCCCCGGCCCGGTGGTTAAAAAAGCCTTTGAAGCCGACTGCAACTGCGAGTTGAAATTCGTGGCGCTGGAAGATGGCGTGTCGCTGCTTAACCGCCTGCGCATGGAAGGGAAAAACAGCAAGGCCGACGTGGTGCTCGGGCTGGATAACAACCTGCTGGAAGCCGCCACGCAAACCAGACTGTTTGCCAAAAGCGGCGTAGCGGCAGATGCCGTCAACGTGCCGGGCGGCTGGAAAAACGACACCTTCGTTCCCTTCGATTACGGCTACTTTGCGTTCGTCTACGATAAAAACAAGCTGAAGAACCCGCCGAAGAGCCTGAAAGAGCTGGTCGAAAGCGATCAGAAGTGGCGCGTGATTTATGAAGATCCTCGCACCAGCACGCCGGGTCTGGGCCTGCTGCTGTGGATGCAGAAAGTCTACGGCGACAAAACGCCGGAGGCGTGGCAAAAGCTGGCTGCGAAAACCGTTACGGTCACTAAAGGCTGGAGCGAAGCCTACGGCCTGTTCCTGAAAGGCGAAAGCGATCTGGTGCTGAGCTACACCACCTCTCCGGCCTATCATATTATTGCCGAGAAGAAAGACAACTACGCCGCCGCGAACTTTGCCGAAGGGCATTATCTCCAGGTGGAAGTGGCGGCGCGGACCGCTGCCAGCAAGCAGCCGGAACTGGCCGAAAAATTCCTGAAATTTATGGTCTCCCCGGCATTCCAGAACGCCATTCCGACGGGCAACTGGATGTACCCGGTTACCGACGCGGCGCTGCCGGCAGGCTTTGAGCAGCTGAACAAACCGCAGAGCGCGCTGGAATTTACGCCGCAGCAGGTTGCCGCTCAGCGTGCCGCATGGATAAGCGAATGGCAACGCGCCGTCAGCCGCTGATCCCCGGCTGGTTAGTTCCCGGACTGATTGCCGCCATACTGATGGTGGTCGTCAGTCTGGGAGCGTTTCTGGCGCTGTGGTTTAACGCGCCAGAGAGCGATCTGCTCGCGCTCTGGCACGATAGCTATCTCTGGCACGTCATCCGTTTCTCCTTCTGGCAGGCGTTTCTTTCCGCGCTGCTGTCAGTCATCCCGGCCATTTTCCTTGCGCGCGCCCTCTATCGCAGACGTTTCCCCGGCAGGCTGGCCCTGCTGCGCCTGTGCGCCATGACGCTGATCCTGCCCGTGCTGGTGGCCGTTTTTGGTATTCTGAGCGTATACGGTCGCCAGGGCTGGCTGGCCTCGCTCTTCGCGTCTTTAGGCCTGGAATGGACCTTCTCCCCTTACGGCCTGAAGGGCATCCTGCTGGCACACATTTTCTTCAATATGCCGATGGCGACGCGCCTCTTTTTGCAGGCGCTGGAGAACATACCCGGCGAGCAGCGCCAGATTGCGGCCCAGCTCGGCATGCGCGGATGGTCATTCTTCCGCTTTGTCGAATGGCCGTGGCTGCGACGCCAGATTGCCCCGGTGGCCGCGCTGATCTTTATGCTCTGTTTCGCCAGCTTTGCGACCGTGCTTTCTCTCGGCGGCGGCCCGCAGGCCACCACCATTGAGCTGGCGATCTATCAAGCATTAAGTTACGACTACGATCCGGGCCGCGCCGCGTTGCTGGCGATCGTACAAATGGTGTGCTGCCTGGCGCTGGTGTTACTCAGCCAGCGGCTGAGCAAAGCGATCCCCGCAGGAAGCAATAATCTTTCTGGCTGGCGCGATCCGCAGGACAGCCTGCACAGCCGCATCTCGGACGTGATGCTGATTGCGTTGGCGCTCCTGCTTCTGCTGCCGCCGCTGCTGGCCGTGATCGCCGATGGCCTCAACAGGAATGTGGTATCGGTACTTCAACAGCCGGTCCTGTGGCAAGCCACATGGACCTCATTGCGCATCGCGCTGGCAGCCGGGCTAATCTGCGTGACGCTGACCATGATGCTGCTCTGGAGCAGCCGCGAGCTGTACGCGCGACATGCCCGTAAAGCCGGACACGCGCTGGAACTGACGGGCATGCTGATTCTGGCGATGCCGGGCATTGTGCTGGCGACTGGCTTCTTTTTACTGTTTAACAGCACCATCGGCCTGCCGGAAAGCGCCGACGGCATCGTCATTTTTACCAACGCCTTAATGGCCATACCGTACGCGCTGAAGGTGCTGGAAAACCCGATGCGGGATGTTAACAGCCGGTACAGCGCCCTGTGCCAGTCCCTTGGCATTATGGGCTGGCGGCGGCTGAAAGTGGTCGAACTACGCGCCCTGAAGCGGCCGCTCGCCCAGGCGATGGCCTTCGCCTGCGTGCTGTCGATTGGGGATTTTGGCGTGGTGGCCCTCTTTGGCAACGAGGATTTCCGCACGCTGCCTTTCTGGCTTTATCAGCAAATTGGCTCCTATCGCAGCCAGGACGGCGCGGTCACGGCACTTTTACTGCTGGTGCTGTGCTTTGCGTTATTTACCGTTATCGAAAAACTCCCGGGGCGTGATGTTAAAACTGACTGATGTAACCTGGCTTTACCAGCACCTGCCGATGCGTTTTACCCTCTCTGTTCGTCAGGGAGAGCGAATTGCGGTGCTTGGCCCAAGCGGGGCCGGTAAAAGTACCCTGCTCAATTTGATTGCCGGTTTTTTGCAGCCTGTCAGCGGGTCGATAGTCATTGATAATGGCGAGTATACCTACGCTCCGCCGTCTAAGCGCCCGGTGTCGATGCTGTTTCAGGAAAACAATCTGTTTAATCACCTTACGGTGTGGCAGAACATCGCGCTGGGAATCGATCCGGGGTTAAAACTCAATGCTGCGCAGCGTCAGAAGCTGGAGGCGATTGCCGAACAAATGGGCCTGTCCGCGTTGATTTCAAGACTGCCCGGTGAGCTTTCCGGCGGCCAGCGTCAGCGCGTGGCGCTGGCACGTTGTCTGGTGCGCGAACAGCCGCTGCTGCTGCTCGACGAACCCTTCTCGGCACTCGACCCGGCCCTGCGCCAGGAGATGCTCTCGCTGGTGGAAGAGGTTTGCCAGCGCCAGCAGATCACGATGCTGATGGTTTCGCACAGCATTGAAGATGCCGCACGCATTGCACCCCGATCGGTAGTGATCGCGGAGGGACGGATTTTGTGGGATGGAGAAACAGAAGAACTTCTGAGTGGTAACGCGGGGGCGTCTTCATTGTTGGGCATTCGTGCGGTCTGACGCCCTCGCCCTCTCCCACGGGGAGAGGGAAAACACCTTAACGGCTCACCACCTTCAGCAGGATCTCGCCGTACACCGGCATCAGCGGGTGACGAATCAGCGCGACCAGCGCCACCACCGCCACGCCCAGCGTCAGCGGGGCCAGCCAGAGCAGGCGCGCGCGGGGGAGATAGCGCGTCAGGCGATCGACGCTGGCTTTCGCGCTGCGCCATAGCCGCCAGCAGAGCCAGACCGCCAGCCACAGCAGCACCGCCGTTCCCAGCAGCAGCCACTTGAACTCACCGCTTTGCATACCGTCAGGGATATCAATGGCCGCACCCGCGAGGATCCCCGGCAGGAAGTAAAACGGCGGCCAGAATACGCAGCCGATAATGTTCGGCACCACGAATTTTGCGACGGGCAGATCCAGCATCCCCGCCACCATCGGCACCAGCGGACGCGTTGGCCCGACAAAGCGGCCTACCAGAATGGTGAACATGCTGTGCTGGTGCAGCGCATGTTCGGTTTTATCCAGCAGCGCTTTGTTCTTTTTCATGAACGACCAGCGGTGCAGCGGCTTCTTAAAGCGCCAGCCCAGCCAGAAGGAGATCCAGTCCCCCAGCAGGCAGCCGATAATCCCGGCCAGCCACGCCTGCCAGAAATTGACCTCACCGCTGCCAATAAGCGCCCCAAGCCCCGCCATCATCACGGTGCCGGGCAGGATCAGCCCAACCAGCGCCAGCGATTCCAGAAACGCCACCAGCGCCACGGCGATGAGCGAATACATAACGGACTGGGTAATAAAGTGTTCCAGCAATGCCTGCATAACTATTCCGGTCAGAAAACGAATCAGCGATTCTGCTTAGCGCCCCGCACCGCGTCAAGGCATCAATTGTCTGAATAGTTTACAGGATGCTCCTGAAGTTCACCTGAATGTTTACCGTTTATTCACATCCCGCGCGGAATTCACTGGGACTGGCGCCGGTGCACTTCTTAAACACGCGAGAGAAATAGAGCTGATCTTCAAAGCCCACGTTGCGTCCGACGGTCGCGATAGGCATCCGGGTGGTGCTGAGCAACAGCTTTGCCTGGCTGATGCGCTGATCCTCACGCCAGCTCAGCACGCTCACGCCAAGCTGCTGGCGGAACAGGTGTGACAGGCGGGACGGCGAAAGACAGACGTGCTGGGCAACGCTGGCGATATCAAACTGGCTGTCGGCCAGATGGTCGCTGATGTACTGGCAGGCGTCGCGGACGCGGTTATCCAGCGGCGGGTTAAGCGACTCGTTGATCGCCTCCATGCGGCGCAGCAGCACCTGCTCAAGCAGGTTGATCGCCAGCAGTTCGGCATAGCGCCCGCCCGCCTGCCCCGCCTCAATAATTTGTGCGAACAGTTCACGAAACTGCGCCAGATGCGCCTCATCCGGACGATAAAAACCCGTTTGCGCGAAAATAGCCGGCCATGAGAGCCACTCCTGCCAGTAGGCGCGCGGACGGAAATAGACCCACTGGTGATACCACTCTTTGGCGTCCGGGTGACGCCCGTAGTGGTGGATCTCCCCCGGCGGGAACAGCAGCATATCGCCCGGGCGGCAAACAAACTGCCGATCGCCGTTTTTGATCACCCCTTCCCCGCGTACGGTCAGGTTCAGAATATACCCTTTCATGCCGAGCGGCCGGTCGACGTAAAAATCGAGATACCCCTCGGCCTCAATTGGCGTCAGCCCCGCCACCAGATGGGCGTTAAATGAGTATCCCGGCAGCAGGGGATCGTTTTGCGGTTCGGCCATAGATTCAGTTCTCCCAAGGGTCCTGAAGGAAACCATTTGTCCATATCGTTAAAAGCAGTATAAAAATGGCCTGCGAAAAGATCCAAAAAGCATCACGCCTCTTTTACGTCCGCCATGTTTCAGCCTTTTCCCCTGATTTTTCTGCCGGCACGGGCAGAGAAGCAGTAACAAAAGTGTCTATAAGTGCGGCAGAAATGTCCACATTGAATATTTGCACGGCGTCACACTTTCCGTTGCTACAGCAATTTAGTCCATAAGATTAGCGGATCCTGCCTGACGATTTTTATCCCCAGTCTCTAATGTTCTTCCATACCTGTTTCGGATGGAGCAACACCATGGCAATTGCAATTGGCCTCGATTTTGGCAGCGACTCGGTTCGCGCGCTGGCAGTGGACTGTACGACTGGCCAGGAGATAGCAACCAGCGTTGAGTGGTATCCGCGCTGGCAAGAGGGGCGCTACTGCGACGCGCCAAACAACCAGTTCCGTCACCACCCGCGCGATTACATTGAATCGATGGAAGCGGCGATCAAAACCGTGCTGGCTGAACTGACTGACGCCCAGCGGGCCGACGTCGTGGGGATTGGTGTCGACAGCACCGGTTCAACGCCAGCCCCGGTGGACGCTGAAGGCCGCGTGCTGGCGCTGCGCCCGGAGTTTGCCGACAACCCGAACGCCATGTTCGTGCTTTGGAAAGACCATACTGCCGTGGAAGAGGCGGAAGCCATCACCCGCTTATGCCATCAGCCGGGCAAAACCGACTACTCGCGCTACATCGGCGGCATCTACTCCAGCGAATGGTTCTGGGCCAAAATCCTGCACGTTACCCGCGCGGACGCCTCGGTCGCCCAGGCCGCAGCATCCTGGATTGAGCTGTGCGACTGGGTTCCCGCCCTGCTCTCCGGCACCACTCGCCCGCAGGATATCCGCCGCGGCCGCTGCAGCGCCGGGCATAAATCCCTGTGGCATGAAGGCTGGGGCGGTCTTCCTCCGGCAGCGTTCTTCGATGAACTTGACCCGATCATCAACAAAAACCTGAAATACCCGCTCTTTACCGACACCTTCACCGCCGATATTCCGGTCGGCACGCTCTGCGAAGAGTGGGCGACGCGTCTCGGCCTGCCGCAAAACGTGACCATTTCCGGCGGCGCGTTCGACTGCCATATGGGTGCCGTGGGCGCGGGTGCGCAGCCTAACACGCTGGTGAAAGTGATCGGCACCTCCACCTGCGACATCCTGACGGCAGATAAAACCAGCGTCGGAGACCGCGCGGTGAAAGGGATTTGCGGCCAGGTTGACGGCAGCGTGGTGCCAGATTTTATCGGCCTCGAAGCAGGGCAGTCCGCGTTTGGCGATATCTACGCCTGGTTTGGCCGGGTGCTCGGCTGGCCGCTGGATCAGCTGGCTGCCGCGCATCCTGAGCTGAAAACACAGATTACCGCGAGCAAAAAACAGCTCCTGCCGCAGCTCACCGAAGCCTGGGCAAAAAATCCGTCCCTAGACCACCTGCCGGTGGTGCTGGACTGGTTTAACGGTCGCCGCACGCCGTTTGCCAACCAGCGCCTGAAAGGGGTGATTACCGATCTCAACCTGGCGACCGATGCCCCGGCGCTGTTCGGCGGTCTTATTGCCGCCACCGCGTTCGGCGCGCGCGCCATTATGGAGTGCTTCACCGAACAGGGCATCGACGTGAACAACGTGATGGCGCTGGGCGGTATCGCCCGTAAAAACCCGGTGATTATGCAGGCCTGCTGCGACGTGCTGAACCGTCCGCTGCAGATTGTGGCCTCCGATCAGTGCTGCGCGCTGGGCGCCGCGATTTTCGCTGCCGTGGCCGCAGGCGTTCATGCGGATATCCCGACCGCGCAGCAGCACATGGCAAGCGCCGTCGAAAACACGCTCCAGCCGCGTGTCCAGCAGGCACAACGCTTTGAACAGCTTTATCAGCGCTACCAGCAATGGGCAAAAAGCGCCGAGCTTCACTATCTCCCTGTCGCCGCCCCGGCCAAAAGCACCGCGGACACTACGGCAACCCTGACCCATTAAGGACACGATGATGACCATTTTTAATAATTATGAAGTGTGGTTTGTGATTGGCAGCCAGCATCTGTACGGACCGGAAGCGCTGCAGCAGGTAACGAAACACGCGGAGCACGTGGTTAACGCGCTGAACGCGGAAGCCAAACTGCCGTGCAAACTGGTGCTGAAGCCGCTGGGTACGACGCCGGACGAAATCACCAATATCTGCCGTGACGCCAACTACGACGACAAATGCGCCGGCCTGGTCGTGTGGCTGCACACCTTCTCACCGGCCAAAATGTGGATCAACGGCCTGGCAATCCTCAACAAACCGCTGCTGCAGTTCCACACTCAGTTCAATGCCTCCCTGCCGTGGGACAGCATCGACATGGACTTCATGAACCTGAACCAGACCGCGCACGGCGGCCGCGAGTTCGGCTTCATCGGCGCGCGCATGCGCCAGCAGCACGCTGTGGTCACCGGCCACTGGCAGGACGGCAAGGCGCAACAGCGTATCGGCTCCTGGATGCGTCAGGCGGTCTCTAAGCAGGATACCCGCCACCTGAAAGTGGTGCGTTTCGGCGACAACATGCGTGAAGTGGCGGTGACCGACGGCGATAAAGTCGCGGCGCAGATCAAGTTCGGCTTTTCCGTGAATACCTGGGCGGTGGGCGACCTGGTGCAGGTGGTGAATGACATCAGCGACGGCGACGTGAGCGCGCTGGTGGACGAGTACGAAAGCAGCTACCGCCTGACGCCTGCGGCGCAAGTTAACGGCGACAAGCGCCAGAACGTGCTGGATGCAGCGCGCATTGAGCTGGGCATGAAGCGTTTTCTGGAACAGGGCGGCTTCCACGCCTTTACCACTACATTTGAAGACCTGCACGGCCTGAAACAGCTGCCGGGTCTGGCAGTACAACGTCTGATGCAGCAGGGCTACGGCTTTGCGGGTGAAGGCGACTGGAAAACTGCCGCTCTGCTTCGCATCATGAAGGTGATGTCGACCGGTCTGCAGGGCGGCACCTCCTTTATGGAGGACTACACCTACCACTTCGAGAACGGCAACGATCTGGTGCTCGGTTCGCACATGCTGGAAGTGTGTCCCTCCATCGCGGTTGAAGAGAAACCGATCCTTGACGTGCAGTACCTCGGCATCGGCGGCAAAGCGGATCCGGCCCGTCTGATCTTCAACACCCGTACCGGTCCGGCCATCAACGCCAGCCTGATCGACCTCGGCGACCGCTTCCGCCTGCTGGTGAACTGCGTCGATGCGGTTGAAACCCCGCACTCTCTTCCGAAGCTGCCGGTCGCCAATGCCTTGTGGAAAGCGCAGCCGGATCTGCCAACCGCGTCAGAGGCGTGGATCCTGGCGGGTGGCGCGCACCACACCGTCTTCAGCCACGCGCTGGACCTGAACGATATGCGCCAGTTTGCCGAGCTGCACGATATCGAGCTGACCGTGATTGATAACGACACCCGTCTGCCAGACTTTAAAGATGCGCTGCGCTGGAACGAAGTCTATTACGGTTCAAAACGCTAAGTACGTAATGCCCGGTGGCGCTGCGCTCGCCGGGCAGGGAGACAACGATGTTAGAAGATCTCAAACGTCAGGTACTTGAAGCCAACCTGGCGCTGCCAAAACATAACCTGGTGACCCTGACCTGGGGCAACGTCAGCGCCGTTGACCGGGATAAAGGTGTATTCGTGATCAAGCCTTCGGGCGTGGATTACACGGTGATGACCGCAGAGGATATGGTCGTGGTCAGCATCGAAACGGGTGAAGTGGTGGAAGGTAACAAAAAACCGTCGTCCGATACGCCCACCCACCGTCTGCTGTATCAGTCCTTCCCGACTATCGGCGGCATCGTGCATACCCATTCGCGTCACGCGACCATCTGGGCGCAGGCGGGCCAGTCCATTCCGGCCACCGGCACCACCCACGCGGACTACTTTTACGGCACCATTCCCTGCACGCGTCTGATGACCGATGCGGAGATTAACGGTGAGTACGAATGGGAAACCGGGAACGTGATCGTCGAAACCTTTGAAAAACAGGGGATCGACGCGGCGCAAATGCCCGGCGTACTGGTGCATTCTCACGGCCCGTTTGCCTGGGGTAAAAACGCGCAAGACGCGGTGCATAACGCAATAGTGCTGGAGGAAATCGCCTACATGGGGATCTTCTGCCGCCAGCTGGCACCGCAGTTGCCGGATATGCAGCAAACCCTGCTGGATAAACACTACCTGCGCAAGCACGGCGCGAAGGCCTATTACGGACAATAAACTGTATATATCCCCAGCATAAAACATTCAACCAGGCTATAATCAGGCCTGGTTTTGTTTTTGGGATAACGGCGTGGCACAGGCGCAAGAAGGCTTTTTACTGACCCGACACTGGCGGGATACCCCTCAGGGCACCGAGGTTGCGTTCTGGCTGGCGACAGATAACGGCCCGCTGCACGTTACGCTTCCTCCTCAGGAATCCGTGGCGTTTATCCCTGAACATTACGTCGAGAAGGTAAAACAACTGCTGCGCGATGAGAACGGCTGGCGCCTCACGCCTCTTGAGCTAAAAGATTTCCATCGTCAGCCGGTGTATGGCCTTTACTGCCGCGCCCATCGCCAGCTGATGCGCTACGAAAAACTGCTGCGCGAAGCGGGCGTGACGCTCTACGAAGCGGACATTCGTCCGCCGGAACGCTTTCTGATGGAGCGGTTTATTACCGCCCCCGTCTGGGTTGACGGCACTGAGCAAAACGGCACCCTTATTAACGCTCGCCTCAAGCCTAATCCGCATTATCGCCCCCCGCTAAAGTGGGTATCCCTGGATATCGAAACCACCCGCCACGGCGAACTGTACTGCATCGGCCTGGAAGGCTGCGGGCAGCGGGTTGTCTATATGCTCGGGCCGCCGAACGGCGATGCGTCCGCGCTCGATTTTCAGCTTGAGTACGTCAACAGCCGACCGCAGCTGCTGGAGAAGCTTAACCAGTGGTTTGCCGAGCACGACCCGGACGTGCTGATCGGCTGGAACGTGGTGCAGTTTGACCTGCGCGTGCTGCAAAAACACGCAGAGCGGTATCGCATCCCACTGATGCTCGGGCGCGGAAATACGGAGCTGGAGTGGCGTGAGCACGGCTTTAAGAACGGCGTGTTCTTTGCGCAGGCCAACGGCCGCCTGATTATCGACGGCATCGAGGCGCTGAAATCCGCGTTCTGGAATTTCTCCTCCTTCTCTCTGGAAGCGGTAGCGCAGGAATTGCTCGGTGAAGGCAAATCCATCGACAATCCGTGGGACCGCATGGACGAGATTGACCGGCGCTTCAACGAAGACAAACCGGCGCTCGCCACCTATAACCTGAAAGACTGCGAGCTGGTGACGCAGATATTCCACAAAACCGAGATCATGCCGTTCCTGCTGGAGCGCGCGACGGTAAATGGCCTCGCGGCTGACAGGCACGGCGGCTCGGTAGCCGCCTTTAGCCACCTCTATTTCCCACGAATGCACCGTGCGGGCTATGTTGCGCCCAACCTCGGGGACGTACCGCCGCAGGCCAGCCCCGGCGGCTACGTGATGGACTCCCGCCCAGGACTGTATGACTCGGTTCTGGTGCTGGACTACAAAAGCCTCTACCCGTCAATTATCCGCACTTTCCTTATTGACCCGGTGGGGCTGGTGGAGGGGATGGCGCAGCCAGACGACGCGCACAGCACCGAAGGTTTTCTCGGAGCACGCTTCTCGCGCGAAAAACACTGTCTGCCGGAGATTGTGGGGAACATCTGGCACGGCCGCGACGAGGCGAAACGTCATGGCAACAAGCCGCTCTCGCAGGCCCTGAAAATTATTATGAACGCTTTCTACGGCGTGCTGGGTACCAGCGCCTGCCGCTTCTTCGATCCGCGTCTGGCGTCGTCCATCACCATGCGCGGACACGACATCATGCGTCAGACCAAAGCGCTGATTGAATCCCGGGGCTATGACGTTATCTACGGCGACACGGATTCAACCTTTGTGTGGCTGAAGGGCGCACATTCAGAAGACGACGCCTCACGAATCGGCAAAGAACTGGTGGCCTTCGTAAACGAGTGGTGGCAGGAACATTTGCAAAAAGAGCGGTTAACCAGCGCATTAGAACTGGAATTTGAAACCCATTTTGCCCGTTTTTTAATGCCCACCATCCGCGGAACCGACCAGGGCAGCAAGAAGCGCTACGCCGGGCTGATCCAGGAGGGTGAAAAGCAGAGAATGGTCTTTAAAGGCCTGGAGACGGTGCGCACTGACTGGACGCCGCTGGCCCAGCAGTTCCAGAAGACGCTCTATCTGCGGATTTTCCGCAACGAGCCCTATCAGGACTACATCCGCGAAACCATCGCCAGCCTGATGGCCGGCGAGCTGGATGACCAGCTGGTGTATCGCAAGCGCCTGCGCCGCCCTCTGGCGGAGTACCAGCGCAACGTCCCACCCCACGTGCGCGCCGCGCGCCTGGCGGACGAAGAGAATGTACGCCGGGGACGCGCGCCGCAGTATCAGAACCGGGGGACGATAAAATACGTCTGGACAACGAACGGGCCGGAGCCCGTTGATTACCAGCAGTCGCCTCTCGATTACGATCACTACCTGACCCGCCAGCTTCAGCCGGTTGCGGAGGGAATTTTACCGTTCATCGACGACGATTTTGCTACACTTGTGACAGGGCAACTTGGCCTATTTTGACGCGTGACGAAATGGCTGCCATCCAGTACCATAGCGCCCTTTCCATTCCCGGACCCATTTTTCGATGACCGTCTTTTTTGACGGGGGTCGAACTATTGCCTGCAATTAAAGATTAGAGCCGAACAACTATGCCTTTTACACTTGGTCAACGCTGGATCAGCGATACAGAAAGCGAACTTGGATTAGGAACCGTCGTTGCCGTTGATGCGCGCATGGTTACCCTCCTCTTCCCTGCTACCGGTGAAAACCGCCTGTACGCTCGCAATGACTCCCCTGTGACCCGCGTAATGTTCAATCCGGGCGACACCGTGACCAGCCACGAAGGCTGGCAGCTAAAGGTTGAAGACGTAAAAGAAGAGAATGGACTGCTCGCCTACATCGGAACGCGTCTTGATACCGACGAGACGAACGTCATCCTGCGTGAAGTACTGCTCGACAGCAAACTGGTGTTCAGCAAGCCGCAGGACCGCCTGTTTGCCGGGCAAATCGACCGTATGGATCGCTTCTCGCTGCGCTACCGCGCGCGTAAGTTCCAGAGCGAACAGTACCGCATGCCGTGGAGTGGCCTGCGCGGCCAGCGCACCAGCCTGATCCCCCACCAGCTGAATATCGCCCATGACGTGGGCCGTCGCCATGCGCCCCGCGTGCTGCTTGCCGACGAAGTGGGCCTGGGTAAAACCATCGAAGCGGGCATGATCCTGCACCAGCAGCTGCTCTCCGGCGCTGCCGAGCGCGTGCTGATTGTCGTGCCGGAAACCCTCCAGCACCAGTGGCTGGTGGAGATGCTGCGCCGCTTTAACCTGCGCTTCTCCCTGTTCGACGACGAGCGCTATGCCGAAGCGCAGCACGACGCGGACAACCCGTTTGAGACCGAACAGCTGGTGATCTGCTCGCTGGATTTCGTGCGCCGCAGCAAGCAGCGTCTTGAGCATCTGTGCGATGCCGAATGGGACCTGATGGTCGTCGACGAAGCGCACCACCTGGTGTGGAGCGAAGATGCCCCAAGCCGCGAATATCTGGCGATTGAACAGCTTGCCGAGCGCGTGCCCGGCGTCCTGCTGCTGACCGCAACGCCGGAGCAGCTCGGTCTGGAGAGTCACTTCGCCCGTCTGCGCCTGCTCGATCCAAACCGTTTCCACGACTTCGCTCAGTTCGTGGAAGAGCAGAACAACTACCGTCCGGTTGCGGATGCCGTCGCGCTGCTGCTGGCGGGTAAACGTCTCTCAAACGACGAACTTAACACCCTGAGCGATCTGATTGGCGAGCAGGATATCGAACCGCTGCTGCAGGCTGCGAACAGCGACAGCGAGAATGCGGGATCCGCGCGTAAAGAGCTGATCGACATGCTGATGGACCGTCACGGCACCAGCCGCGTGCTGTTCCGCAACACCCGTAACGGCGTGAAAGGGTTCCCTAAACGCGAACTGCACACCATCAAGCTCCCGCTGCCGACGCAGTATCAGACGGCGATTAAAGTCTCCGGCATTATGGGCGCGCGCAAAACTCAGGAAGAGCGCGCGCGTGACATGCTCTACCCGGAACAGATTTATCAGGAATTTGAAGGCGATACCGGCACCTGGTGGAACTTCGACCCGCGCGTGGAGTGGCTGATGGGCTACCTCACCGCGCACCGCTCCCAGAAAGTGCTGGTGATCTGCGCCAAAGCCGCCACCGCTCTGCAACTGGAACAGGTTCTGCGCGAGCGCGAAGGCATTCGTGCCGCCGTGTTCCACGAAGGCATGTCCATCGTCGAGCGCGACCGCGCGGCGGCGTGGTTCAGTGAAGAGGACAGCGGCGCGCAGGTGATGCTGTGCTCCGAAATCGGTTCTGAAGGGCGTAACTTCCAGTTCGCCAGCAATCTGGTGATGTTCGATCTGCCGTTCAACCCGGATCTGCTGGAGCAGCGTATCGGCCGTCTGGATCGTATCGGCCAGGCGCATGATATTCAGATCCATGTGCCGTACCTGGAAAAAACCGCTCAGTCCGTGCTGGTGCGCTGGTTCCACGAAGGTCTGGATGCGTTTGAGCATACCTGCCCGACGGGTCGCACCATTTATGACCAGGTGCATGGCGATCTGATCGGTTACCTGGCCGCACCGGAAAATACCGACGGTTTTGACGATCTGATTAAATCCTGCCGCGAGAAACATGAAGCGCTGAAGGCGCAGCTTGAACAGGGGCGCGACCGCCTGCTGGAGATCCACTCCAACGGTGGCGAAAAAGCGCAGGCGCTTGCCGAGAGCATTGAAGAACAAGATGACGACACCAGCCTGATCGGCTTCTCCATGAACCTGTTCGACATTGTCGGGATTAACCAGGACGATCGTGGCGAGAACCTGATCGTGTTAACCCCGTCAGACCACATGCTGGTGCCCGATTTCCCGGGCCTGCCGGAAGATGGCTGTACCATCACCTTCGAGCGTGACGTGGCGCTGTCCCGCGAAGATGCTCAGTTCATCACCTGGGAACACCCGCTGATCCGCAACGGGCTGGATCTGATCCTCTCCGGTGATACCGGCAGCAGCACCATCTCCCTGTTGAAAAACAAGGCGCTGCCCGTAGGCACGCTTCTGCTGGAGCTGATCTATGTTGTGGAAGCGCAGGCGCCGAAACAGCTTCAGCTCAACCGCTTCCTGCCGCCAACGCCGGTGCGTTTGCTGCTGGATAAAAACGGTACGAACCTGGCAGGACAGGTGGAGTTCGAAAGCTTCAACCGCCAGCTGAGCGCGGTGAACCGCCATACCGGCAGCAAGCTGGTGAACGCGGTGCAGCAGGACGTGCACGCCATTCTCCAGCAGGGCGAAATCCAGATCGAAAAAGCGGCCCGAGACCTGATTGACGCCGCGCGCAATGAAGCCGACGAGAAACTGTCTGCCGAGCTGTCCCGTCTGGAAGCGTTAAAAGCGGTCAACCCGAACATCCGCGACGACGAACTGGCGGCAATTGAAAGCAACCGTCAGCAGGTGCTGGAAAGCCTGAATCAGGCAGGCTGGCGTCTGGATGCCCTGCGTCTTATCGTTGTGACGCATCAGTAAACGGAGCGCAAGATGGTGATGGAGCCGTATAATCCGCCGCAGGATCCCTGGCTGGTCATTCTGTATCAGGATGAACACATTATGGTGGTCAATAAACCGAGCGGCCTGTTGTCCGTGCCGGGCCGTCTGGATGAGCACAAAGACAGCGTGATGACGCGCATTCAGCGCGATTATCCGCAGGCCGAGTCCGTCCATCGCCTGGACATGGCCACCAGCGGCGTGATTGTGGTGGCGCTGAATAAAGCAGCGGAGCGCGAGCTGAAGCGTCAGTTCCGCGAGCGCGAGCCGAAGAAGCAGTATGTTGCCCGCGTCTGGGGCCACCCGGCGCAGGCGGAAGGGCTGGTGGATTTACCGCTGATTTGCGACTGGCCGAACAGGCCAAAGCAGAAGGTGTGTTATGAAACCGGCAAGGCCGCGCAAACCGAATATGAAGTGCTGGAGTACGCACCGGATAATACTGCGCGCGTCCTGCTTAAGCCGATTACCGGACGTTCACACCAGCTGCGCGTGCATATGCTTGCGCTGGGTCACCCGATTCTGGGTGACCGCTTCTACGCCCCGCCAGAGGCCCTGGCGTTAGCGCCACGCCTGCAGCTCCATGCGCAGACGCTCACCATCACCCACCCTACTTTCGGTAACGCGATGACGTTTAAAGCCCCGGTGGACTTCTGAAAAAAAAGCCCGACATTGTCGGGCTTTTTCTTATTTGAAACCTTTCTTCTCTTTAATGAGCTCGTACGCCTTCTGGATTTCCTGCGCTTTTTGCTTCGCCATCTCCATCATTTCCGGCGGTAAACCTTTCGCCACCAGCTTGTCAGGATGATGCTCGCTCATCAGCTTACGGTAGGCACGTTTAATCGTGGTTTGATCGTCCGTGGGCTTCACGCCAAGCACGTTGCAGGCATCTTCCAGCGTCGGGCCACGCTGCGCCTGCTGCCATGCACCGCCGGAAGACTGCTGGTGATAGCCGCCGCCAAACTGGGCGCCGCCCTGCATCATGCGCAGGAACTGGTCAAACTGCATACGGGAGATACCCAGTTCTTCCGCAATAACGTACAGGACATCGCGTTCATTGGGGTGAAGCGAGCCGTCGGCAAACGCCGCCTGGATTTGGATTTCCAGAAACATCCGAATTAAATCAAAACGTCCGAAGCAGATGCTGCGGAACTGGCGCATCTTTTCACGCAGCGGATAGTTATCCGATTTACCGATGCGAAACGCATTCTGCGCCGCCAGGCGGGACTCACCATGCAGGTTCATGCGATCCATAAAAACGCTGGCAATCTGAATATCCGCTTCGGTCACGCGGCCTTTGGATTTGGTTAAGTGCCCCATGACCTCAAAGGTGGTGGAGAAAAAGAGCGACTGGCGCTCGCGCTGATTGGCAAACCAGGCCATTTTGCGGCTGCGTGCCTTATCAAACATATGGCCAATGATAAGCCCAAGCACAATTCCCCAGAACCCGGCACCCATGATGATGGCGAACGCAACGCCGATTATTTTACCCCAATACTGCATATACTCCCCGGATAGTCATATTCCCTGCCGACGCAACGTCATCATCACAGTGTTCAAGCCACGGTCAATTGAAGGACATCGCCTATAATTTGCTTTATCATACTCGTCATTCGATAGCGAGCCTAACACTCTGGCGCGCAAACGGGCAGGATTAACGCTGGTACTGCGCTGATGAGTAAGATAGTCTCTGAGCGTTTGTAAGCCGTAGCCACTGATGACGGAACAATAAAATATAACGTATGAAAAAACGTATCCCCACCCTCCTGGCCACAATGATTGGCTCCGCCCTGTACAGTCAACAGGGGCTGGCGGCCGATCTCGCCTCGCAGTGTATGCTTGGCGTCCCAAGTTATAATCGCCCACTGGTGGAGGGCGATACAAATAGCTTGCCGGTAACCATTACTGCCGATAGCTCCAAAGGTACTTATCCTGACAATGCCACGTTTACGGGCAATGTGGATATTAACCAGGGCAATAGCCGCCTGCAGGCTGATGAAGTGCAGTTGCACCAGAAGCAGCCGGAAGGCGCGGTCGAGCCGGTACGAACGGTGGATGCGCTGGGTAATGTGCACTATGACGACAATCAGGTCATCCTGAAAGGTCCGAAAGCCTGGTCAAACCTGAATACCAAAGATACTAACGTCTGGGAAGGTGATTACCAGATGGTGGGTCGCCAGGGACGCGGTAAAGCGGACCTGATGAAACAGCGCGGTGAAAACCGCTATACGATTCTGGAGAATGGCTCCTTTACATCATGTCTGCCGGGTTCAAATACCTGGAGCGTGGTCGGGAGCGAAGTTATCCATGACCGTGAAGAGCAGGTCGCAGAGATCTGGAACGCACGCTTTAAGCTGGGTCCGGTGCCGGTATTCTACAGCCCTTATCTCCAGCTTCCCGTAGGTGACAAGCGTCGCTCGGGCTTCCTGATCCCGAATGCCAAATACAGCACCTCGAACTACTTTGAGTTCTACCTGCCGTATTACTGGAACATCGCGCCCAACATGGACGCCACGATCACGCCGCATTATATCCACAAGCGCGGCAACATCATGTGGGAAAACGAGTTCCGCTATCTGACTCAGGCCGGTGCTGGCCTGATGGAGCTGGATTATCTGCCGTCGGATAAGGTCTTCCAGGATGAGCACCCTACAGAAGGCGATAAACACCGCTGGCTATTCTACTGGCAGCATGCCGGAGTGATGGATCAGGTGTGGCGCTTTAACGTTGACTATACCAAAGTTAGCGACTCATCTTATTTTAACGACTTCTCGTCTAAATACGGTTCGAGCACGGATGGCTATGCCACGCAGAAGTTCAGCGTAGGCTATGCGGTGCAGAACTTTGATGCAACCGTCTCAACCAAGCAGTTCCAGGTATTCTCTGACCAGTCCACGCCTACCTATGGTGCAGAGCCGCAGCTGGACGTTAACTGGTATCAGAATAATGTAGGTCCATTCGACACCCGGGTTTACGCTCAGGCGGTACATTTCGTGAACACGGATTCGGACATGCCAGAAGCTACGCGTGTTCACCTGGAGCCGACGATCAATCTGCCGTGGTCTAACGACTGGGCAAGCCTGAATACCGAAGCCAAGCTGATGGCGACGCACTATCAGCAAAAAAATATTGATAATTACAACACCACGAAGAATGCGCATCTGGAAGAGTCGGTTAACCGAACGCTCCCGCAGTTCAAAATGGACGGGAAGCTGATCTTCGAGCGTGATATGGGCCTGCTGGCGGATGGTTATACCCAGACGCTTGAGCCACGTATGCAGTATTTGTACGTACCGTACCGCGATCAGAGCAAGATTCAGAACTACGACTCGTCTTTACTGCAGTCTGACTACAGCGGCCTGTTCCGCGATCGTACTTACGGCGGTCTGGACCGTATCGCATCCGCTAACCAATTAACGACCGGCGTCACAACACGCGTTTATGATGATGCCGCCGTTGAACGTTTTAACGTTTCTGTTGGTCAAATCTACTATTTCACCGAGTCACGTACCGGTGATGACAACATTAACTGGGAGAAGGACAACAAAACGGGCTCGCTGGTTTGGGCGGGAGACACGTACTGGCGCATGACTGACCGTTGGGGCCTGCGTGGTGGTGTGCAATATGACACTCGCCTCGATAATATCGCCACAAGCAGTGCCGCTATTGAGTACCGTCGCGATGAAGACCGCATGGTACAGTTGACGTATCGTTATGCCAGCCCGGAATATATTCAGGCAACATTGCCTTCTTATGCAGGCGCAGAACAGTATAAAGACGGCATCTCGCAGGTTGGTGGTGCAGCAAGCTGGCCTATCGCCGACCGCTGGTCAATCGTAGGCGCTTACTACTTTGACACTAACGCGAATAAGCCAGCGGACCAGATGGTAGGTCTGCAATATAACTCCTGCTGTTACGCGCTGCGCGTCGGTTACGAGCGTAAGCTTAACGGCTGGGACACTGTAAACAATCAGAGCAAATACGATAACGTGATTGGCTTTAATGTCGAACTGCGCGGCCTGAGCTCCAACTACGGCCTGGGCACGCATCAGATGCTGCGTTCGAACATTCTGCCGTACAGTAGTTCTTTGTAATGTGCTTGATTTACAACGTAATCCGCTTTGCGGTTAATTGAAATGGAAAAAGTATGAAGAACTGGAAAACGCTGCTGCTTGGTGTCGCTATGGTTGCGAATACCAGCTTCGCGGCCCCCCAGGTTGTTGATAAGGTCGCCGCTGTCGTTAACAACGGCGTCGTGCTCGAAAGTGACGTTGATGGTCTGATGAAATCCGTGAAGCTCAATTCGGGCGAAGCGGGTCAGCAACTTCCGGATGACGCCACGCTGCGCCACCAGATCCTGGAGCGTCTGATCATGGATCAGATTATCCTGCAGATGGGTCAGAAAATGGGCGTGAAGGTGACCGACGAGCAGCTCGATCAGGCTATCGCTAACATTGCAAAGCAGAACAACATGTCGCCGGACCAGATGCGCAGCCGTCTGGCCTATGACGGCATCAGCTACGCTACCTACCGTAACCAGATCCGTAAAGAGATGCTGATCTCGGAAGTGCGTAACAATGAAGTGCGTCGTCGCGTCACGATCCTGCCTCAGGAAGTGGATGCGCTGGCAAAACAGGTGGGCAACCAGAACGATGCGAGCACAGAGCTGAACCTGAGCCACATTCTGATCCCACTGCCAGAGAACCCAACGTCAGATCAGGCTGCTGAAGCAGAAAGTCAGGCACGTTCAATTGTCGACCAGGCGCGTAACGGCGGCGACTTTGGCAAGCTGGCTATCACCTACTCTGCTGACCAACAGGCCCTGAAAGGCGGTCAGATGGGCTGGGGACGTATCCAGGAGCTGCCATCTATCTTTGCTCAGGCGCTGAGCACGGCGAAGAAAGGCGATATCGTCGGTCCAATCCGTTCAGGGGTGGGCTTCCACATTCTGAAAGTGAACGATCTGCGCGGTCAGAGCCAGAATATCTCCGTGACTGAAGTTCACGCCCGCCACATTCTGCTGAAGCCGTCACCGATCATGACTGACGATCAGGCGCGTGCGAAGCTGGAGCAAATTGCCGCAGATATTAAGAGCGGTAAAACGTCGTTTGCCAATGCAGCGAAAGAGTTCTCTCAGGATCCTGGCTCTGCGAACCAGGGCGGCGATCTGGGCTGGGCGGCTGCGGACATTTACGATCCTGCCTTCCGCGATGCGCTTATGAAACTGAATAAAGGCCAGATCAGTGCCCCGGTTCACTCTTCATTTGGCTGGCATCTGATCGAGCTGATGGACACCCGCAACGTGGACAAAACGGATGCGGCGCAGAAAGACAGAGCCTATCGTATGCTGTTTAACCGTAAGTTCTCCGAAGAAGCGGCAACCTGGATGCAGGAACAGCGCGCCAGTGCTTACGTGAAAGTCCTGAGCAACTAATGAAACAGCATCGTGTTGTTATCACTCCCGGCGAACCCGCCGGGATTGGGCCTGACCTCGTTGTCCAGCTCGCCCAGCGCAGCTGGCCAGTAGAATTGGTTGTCTGCGCGGATGCAACACTGTTACAAGACCGGGCGAATCTGCTCGGTCTGCCCTTAACGCTCATCCCTTACGTTGAAGGCCAACAGCCCGCACCACAGCAGGCCGGTACGCTCACTCTTCTTTCTGTTCCCCTTCGTACACCCGTTGTTCCAGGCAAGCTCAGCACGGAAAATGGCCACTACGTCGTGGAAACCCTTGCCCGCGCCTGCGACGGTTGCCTGAAGGGCGAATTTGCCGCTCTGATCACCGGCCCCGTGCATAAGGGCGTCATCAACGAAGCGGGCATCCCTTTTACCGGGCATACGGAGTTCTTCGAAGAGCGCTCGCACAGCCCGAAAGTGGTGATGATGCTGGCGACGGAAGCGATGCGCGTTGCTCTCGTGACCACCCATCTACCGATCAAGGCCATTCCTGATGCCATCACCCCGGAACTGCTGCGGGAGATCATCGGGATCCTGCATCACGACCTGCAAACGAAGTTCGGCATCAAGCGGCCGCATGTGCTGGTCTGCGGCCTCAATCCGCACGCCGGCGAAGGCGGGCACATGGGCACCGAAGAGATCGACACCATTATTCCGGTGCTTGAAGAAATGCGCGCCAAAGGGATGAATCTCAGCGGGCCGCTGCCTGCGGACACCCTTTTCCAGCCAAAATACCTGGATAATGCCGACGCCGTCCTCGCGATGTACCACGATCAGGGTCTGCCCGTGCTAAAATACCAGGGCTTTGGCCGCGGGGTGAATATCACCCTCGGTTTACCCTTTATTCGAACGTCCGTTGACCACGGCACTGCGCTGGATCTGGCAGGCCAGGGGAAAGCGGATGTCGGCAGTTTTATTACGGCGCTTAATCTCGCCATCAAAATGATTGTTAATACTCAATGACTAATCGAGTCCATCAGGGCCACTTAGCCCGTAAACGCTTCGGGCAAAACTTTCTCAACGATCAATTCGTGATCGACAGCATCGTCTCTGCTATTAATCCGCAGAAGGGTCAGGCTATGGTCGAAATCGGCCCGGGCCTTGCCGCACTGACCGAGCCGGTAGGCGAACGCCTCGACGAGCTGACCGTTATCGAACTGGACCGCGACCTTGCCGCACGCCTGCAAACGCACCCGTTCCTCGGACCAAAGCTGACCATCTATCAGCAGGATGCCATGACCATGAACTTTGGCGAACTGTCGGAAAAAATGGGCCAGCCGCTGCGCGTGTTCGGCAACCTGCCGTATAACATCTCCACGCCGCTAATGTTCCACCTCTTTAGCTATACTGATGCCATTGCCGACATGCACTTCATGTTGCAAAAAGAGGTTGTTAACCGTCTGGTTGCAGGGCCGAACAGTAAAGCGTATGGTCGTTTAAGCGTGATGGCACAATATTACTGCAACGTGATCCCGGTACTCGAAGTACCGCCATCAGCGTTCACGCCGCCACCGAAAGTAGATTCTGCGGTTGTGCGCCTTGTGCCGCACAAAACGAAACCGTATCCGGTTAAAGATCTGCGTGTACTGAGCCGCATCACCACGGAAGCCTTTAACCAGCGCCGTAAAACGATCCGTAACAGTCTGAGCAATTCGTTTACCGTTGAGGTGTTAGCAGAGCTGGGGATCGACCCGGCAATGCGTGCGGAAAACATTTCCGTAGAGCAGTACTGCAAGCTGGCTAATTACATCAGCGAAAATGCGCCGCCGAAGGAGAGTTAAGCCATGATTGATTCGCCCCGCGTATGTGTCCATGTACAAAGCGTCTATGTTGAATCGCAATCCTCGCCGGATGAAGAGCGTTTTGTCTTTGCTTACACCGTGACCATTCGCAATCTGGGGCGGATGCCCGTGCAGCTGCGCGGGCGCTACTGGCTTATCACCAACGGCAATGGCCGCGAAATTGAAGTTCAGGGTGAAGGTGTGGTCGGTGAACAGCCCCACATCGCCCCTGGCGAAGAGTATCAGTACACCAGCGGCGCGGTAATTGAAACGCCGCTGGGTACCATGCAAGGCCATTATGAAATGGTCGACGTCGATGGCAATGTGTTCCGCGTTGCTATTCCTGTGTTCCGTCTCGCCGTAACCACACTCATTCATTAATCTAATGTCTACATATCTGATTGGCGACGTTCACGGTTGCTACGATGAACTGATCGCATTGTTAAAACAGGTCGACTTTACGCCAGGACAGGACACGCTCTGGCTGACGGGCGATTTAGTCGCGCGTGGCCCGGGCTCGCTTGAGGTTTTACGTTTCGTCAAATCTCTGGGCGACAGCGTGCGCATGGTGCTGGGCAATCACGATCTTCACCTGTTGGCCGTATTTGCCGGGATCAGCCGCAACAAACCTAAAGATCGCCTCTCTCCCCTGCTGGATGCGCCAGACGCGGACGATCTGATTAACTGGCTGCGCCGCCAGCCTTTACTGCAGGTCGATGAGGAGAAAAAGCTGGTCATGGCTCATGCCGGGATCACCCCGCAATGGGATCTTGAGACGGCTAAAACCTGCGCGCGTGACGTTGAGGCGGTGCTGGCGAGCGACTCGTACCCCTTCTTCCTTGATGCCATGTACGGCGATATGCCGAATCACTGGAGCGAGGATCTCAGCGGTCTGGCCCGCCTGCGCTTTATTACCAACGCTTTTACGCGCATGCGTTTCTGCTTCCCGAACGGGCAGCTGGACATGTATTCCAAAGAGACGCCGGAAAGCGCGCCTGCCCCGCTCAAACCGTGGTTTGCCATTCCTGGCCCCGTGACAAGCGAGTACAACGTCGTCTTTGGCCACTGGGCTGCGCTGGAAGGAAAAGGCACGCCGGACGGGATCTACGGTCTGGATACCGGATGCTGCTGGGGCGGAGAGTTGACCTGCTTACGCTGGGAAGATAAAACTTACTTTGTTCAGCCGTCCAACCGACAGCTGGACTTAGGGGGAAGTGAGGCCGTTGCCTCC
Organism: Enterobacter cloacae complex sp. P12RS; assembly: GCF_014895875.1. Lineage (NCBI taxonomy): Bacteria > Pseudomonadati > Pseudomonadota > Gammaproteobacteria > Enterobacterales > Enterobacteriaceae > Enterobacter > Enterobacter cloacae complex sp. P12RS. Next base: position 126,128 of record NZ_JADBQO010000018.1, on the reverse strand, counting down.
TGAATCATTCCCTCTCCCGGGCGGGAGAGGGACATCACTTAACGACGTTCCAGAATCTCGAAGCAGTAGCTGTGGGAGTTCTGTGCATCCGCGTCGTGGAACTCGCTGAATACCGATTCCCACTCGTCCGGATCGTAATCCGGGAAATGGGTGTCCCCTTCCACTTCCGCATCAATGTGGGTCAGATACAGCTTCTGCGCTTTTGGCAGGAACTGCTCATACACGCGGCCGCCGCCGATCACCATGATCTCTTCGGCGTCACCGCAGGCGGCAATCGCTTCATCAACGGACTTAACCCATTCGACGCGATCGTCAGTGCCCGGCTGGCTACTGATAACGATATTCTTACGGCCCGGCAATGGACGACCAATCGACTCCCAGGTCAGGCGGCCCATCACTACCGGCTTGTTTAACGTAGTACGTTTAAACCATGCGAGATCGGCAGGCAGGTTCCACGGCATGGCATTTTCCATACCGATAACGCGGTCCACCGCCAGCGCTGCAATCAGACTGATCATTGAAAATTTCCCGGATGCAAAAAATTGCCGCCACTATACGGAAAGCTTAATCTTTCGTCGACTGGCGGCAGAGTAAAGATAAAGAAATTTTTTATTATTGCTGGCAACTCCACTTCACGCGGAAGGTTTACTCTCGGGCTCGTCAGCCGGATCGCCGGTATGCTTGCCCTCTTCCGTGCCCTGCCAGCCATGACGTTGGATCAGCGACAGGTGATTGCGGTCCTCGTTAATGATTTCTGTCAGCATGGCGCTGGTGCGTTTAAACACCGCCGCACGCTCCGTGGCCGAACTTCCCGCCATCGCCGCCATCTCTTCCACCATCCCGGTGTTAAAGCGCCGGAACAGGTCCGCACGTTCGCGCGCTTCATACGCGCCGAGCCCCAGATTCTCCAGCGCCAGGCGGCCAGACTTCAGCGCGCCTTCGAACGTTTCACGCTCCGGCGCCTCTACGCCCGCCTGACGCAGCCGGATGTAATGATCCACATCGCGCGCGCGGGAGATAATGGTCAGCCCTGGAAAATGCTCTTTTACCAGCTCCACCATCTGCATGCTGGTCTCAGGATCGTCAATGGCGTTAATCAATACCTCGGCTTTTGCCGCCCCGGCGGATTCCAGCAGATCGACGCGAGTCGCATCGCCGTAAAACACCTTCATATCAAATTTACGCAGGGTATCGACATGGTCAGGATCGTGATCGAGAATCACCATTTTCACCCCGCTTGACAGCAGTAAACGCCCGACGATCTGCCCGTAGCGACCAAATCCGGCGATGATGACGCGCGGCTGCTCCTCATCGATCTCGTCGGCTTCGCGCTCCTGCTCGCTGCCTGATTTTTCCAGACGCGTCAGCACCACCAGTAGAACAGGCGTTGCCGCCATCGACAGCGCGACCGCCAGCGTCAGCGCTTTCGCCCACTCGGGATCGAGCACGTTTGCCATCTGCGCGGCACCAAAGACCACGAATGCAAATTCGCTCCCCTGACCCAGCAGTACGGCAAACCAGCGGCGCTGCTTGTTCGGCACCTTCAATGGACGCGTAATTAGCCACAGCATCGCCATTTTAATGATCAGGAAACCGACGAGCAGGATGACGATCCGCAGCGGGTGCGTGACCAGCGTGCCGAAGTCGACAGACATCCCCACGCCGATGAAAAACAGCCCCAGCAGCAGCCCTTTGAACGGCTCGATATCGCTTTCCAGGGCGTGACGATATTCAGAGCTCGCCAGCAGAACGCCTGCAAGGAACGCCCCCATCGCCATCGACAGTCCGGCTTCCTCCAGCAGCAAACCAAAGCCAAACACCAGGAACAGCGCCACGGCGCTGAACACTTCGCGCAGGCCTGAACGGGCAACAAACCGCAGTAACGGGCGGGTCACGTAGCGGCCAAGCAGGACCACCAGCGCCAGCGCCCCCACGACTTTTAATGCCGACAGCGCAAACGCCCCCAGCGTCGTGGATGAGCCGCTTGCCGCCAGCAACGGGATCATCGCCACCAGCGGAATAGCGGCGATATCCTGGAACAGCAGCACCGAGAACGCGCTGCGTCCCATCTGCGAGACCGTCAGATTTCGCTCGTTCATCGCCTGCATGGCAATGGCCGTCGAGGAGAGCGCCAGCGTCATGCCGATAAGCTCCGCCACTTTCCAGTCCATGCCCAACAGGATGCAGAACCCACCGAGCAGCAGGCCGCAGGCCACCATCTGCAGCGCGCCTCCACCAAATACCGAGGCGCGAAGTTTCCATAACCTCTGCGGATCCAGCTCCAGACCAATCACAAACAGCATCAGCACGACGCCAATTTCAGCGAAATGGAGGATCGCCTCCGCATCCGTTACCAGTCGAAAGCCCCAGGGCCCAATGACGCAGCCCGCAATCAGGTAGCCGAGAACCGACCCCAGCCCCAGACGTACCGCCACCGGCACAATCAGCGCCGCCGCGCCGAGATAAATCAGCGCCTGTATCAGCGTATGGCTATCCATGATGCGTCTCCTGCCACTCAAGCAAGCGTTGTTTATAATGGCGAGCCTGCGCCTGCAGCGTTTCATCGTCGCAAACAAAGGTGCAATGCATCGCAAAAGGCGGGAGCCAGTTCAGCCCGCAGTAAAGCGCCGTAGCCTGCAGCGGCTGCGCCAGGACGTCAAACCCCGGGAAGGAACCGATATCAAAGTGGCTTTCCCCACCGCCGGTGGTAACCGCCCACATCAGGCTTTTGCCTTTTAGCGCATGGCCGTTGTGACCATACGCCCAGCCGTGGGAGAAGACTTTATCAATCCACAGCTTCAGGAGCGGCGGCGTGCTGTACCACTGCATAGGATGTTGCCAGACGATCAGATCGGCACGGGAGAGCGCCTCCTGTTCAGCGGCGATATCGATATTAAAATCGGGATAGAGTCGATAGAGGGAACGTATCTCTACGTTTTCGAGCGTCCTTGCCTGCTCAAGCATCCGCTTATTCGCATGCGAGTGCTGCGGATAAGGGTGCGCATAAATTATCAGAATCATTGAGTAGCCTGTTGTTTTACTGCCTTCTTTTAACAAAAGAGTGTAGTCAGTAATTCAACAGGCTAATAGTGAATATTATTGACGGGCTTACGTCAGAATTCTGAATTAGTTATCCAGCTCGCCCATGGATTTCACCTGGTCGCGATTAATCTGTTCAGTTTGACCGGTTTCGGCGTTTTTGTACGACACCAGGCCGGTATCGTCATCCACCTGCGGTTTCCCGTCAGTCACGATGGTTTTACCATCGGTGGTTTTTACGGCCTGATTGGACGAACAGCCCGCGACGGTAAACATTGCGGTGGCAGCCAGAACGGAAGCGATCAGTAATTTATTTTGCATGGTGTTTTCCCCTGCTCTCAGTTGAATTTTCGTTATCGACCTAACTATTTTAGGCTAACTGACTGAAAGCGGATGAAAAACCAGAAGGTTCTTAAGATGGGAAAATTGCCCGGTAACCGAACGGTACCGGGCAATGGGGGTTACTTGCTAATCTGCGCGTGCATTTCCTGCACCGAAATCACCTTTTCGGTGGCATCCGCATTCAGCGCCATCGCTGTTGCGAAACCGCCATTCAGGGTGGTGTCGTAGTGCACTTTGTATTGCAGCGCGCTGCGGCGAATCAGCTTGGAGTCTTCAATCGCCTGGCGTCCTGCGGTGGTGTTGATGATGTAGGTATATTCGCCATTCTTGATACGATCCTGAATGTGCGGACGACCTTCATGCACTTTGTTCACCAGACGCGGGTTAATACCGGCTTCACCCAGCACAATCGCCGTACCGTGGGTTGCGTCCAGCTCGAAGCCCTGTTTCAGCAGCTTGGCGGCCAGGTCAACCACGCGCTCTTTATCGCCTTCGCGAACGGAGAGCAGCGCACGGCCCGATTTTCTCATGGTAGAGCTGCTGCCCAGCTGCGCCTTGGCAAACGCTTCTGCGAAGGTGCGGCCCACGCCCATCACTTCCCCGGTCGAGCGCATCTCTGGCCCTAACAGCGGGTCAACGCCCGGGAATTTGTTGAACGGCAGCACCACCTCTTTCACCGAGTAATACGGCGGGATGATCTCTTTGGTTACGCCCTGCTGCGCCAGCGTCTGGCCAGCCATCACGCGCGCCGCCACTTTCGCCAGCGGAATACCGGTCGCTTTAGAGACGAACGGTACGGTACGCGCCGCACGCGGGTTGACTTCAATCAGATAAACTTCGTTGTCTTTCACCGCGAACTGAACGTTCATCAGGCCACGAACCTGCAGCTCAAAGGCCAGCTTCTGCACCTGCTGGCGCATCACGTCCTGAATTTCCTGGCTCAGCGTGTAGGCTGGCAGAGAACAGGCGGAGTCGCCGGAGTGCACGCCCGCCTGCTCGATGTGCTCCATGATGCCGCCAATCAGCACCATTTCGCCGTCGCAGATGGCGTCAACGTCCACCTCAACCGCGTCGTCGAGGAAGCGGTCAAGCAGTACTGGCGCATCGTTGGAAACGCTCACCGCCGTCTGGAAGTAGCGACGCAGGTCGGCTTCGTCGTAGACAATTTCCATCGCGCGGCCGCCCAGTACGTAGGAAGGACGCACCACCAGCGGGTAACCAATCTCCTTCGCCTTCTCAACGGCCATTTCAATGGCGGTCACGGTGGCGTTCGCCGGCTGCTTCAGCTTCAGACGGTCAACCGCCTGCTGGAAACGCTCACGGTCTTCCGCGCGGTCAATCGCGTCCGGGCTGGTACCGATAACCGGTACGCCAGCCGCTTCCAGCGCGCGCGCCAGCTTCAGCGGGGTCTGACCGCCGTACTGCACGATAACGCCTTTTGGCTTCTCGATGCGCACGATTTCCAGCACGTCTTCCAGAGTAACCGGCTCGAAGTAGAGACGGTCAGAGGTGTCGTAGTCGGTAGAAACGGTTTCCGGGTTACAGTTGACCATGATGGTCTCGTAACCGTCTTCGCGCAGCGCCAGCGAGGCGTGTACGCAGCAGTAATCAAACTCGATGCCCTGGCCGATACGGTTTGGACCGCCGCCCAACACCATGATCTTGTCGCGGTCGACGGACGGGTTCGCTTCGCACTCGTCTTCATAGGTGGAGTACATGTACGCGGTATCGGTCGAGAACTCTGCTGCACAGGTGTCCACGCGCTTGTAAACCGGGTGCAGATCATACTGGTCGCGCAGCTTGCGGATTTCCGCTTCGCGCACGCCGGCCAGCTTAGCCAGACGCGCATCGGCGAAGCCTTTACGCTTCAGCATGCGCAGAAAGTCTGCGTCCAGGCCGTTGATACCCAGCTCCGCCACTTTCTCTTCCAGACGCACCAGCTCTTCAATCTGCACCAGGAACCAGCGGTCGATGTTGGTCAGGTTAAATACGCCGTCGACGGACAGGCCCGCGCGGAAGGCATCGGCGATGTACCAGATACGTTCTGCGCCCGCGTCTTTCAGCTCGCGGCGGATTTTGGTCAGCGCTTCCGGGTCGTCCAGGCTCACTTTTGGGTCAAAGCCGGTGGCGCCCACTTCCAGACCGCGCAGCGCTTTTTGCAGGGATTCCTGCTGGGTGCGGCCAATCGCCATCACTTCACCCACAGATTTCATCTGGGTCGTCAGACGGTCGTTCGCGCCCGCGAATTTCTCGAAGTTAAAGCGAGGAATTTTAGTCACAACGTAGTCGATGGACGGCTCGAAGGACGCAGGCGTGCGGCCACCGGTGATGTCGTTCATCAGCTCGTCGAGGGTGTAACCCACTGCCAGCTTCGCCGCCACTTTCGCAATCGGGAAGCCGGTGGCTTTGGAGGCCAGCGCGGAGGAGCGGGACACGCGCGGGTTCATTTCGATAACAATCAGACGGCCGGTTTTCGGGTTAACGGAGAACTGCACGTTAGAGCCGCCGGTTTCCACGCCGATTTCACGCAGTACCGCCATCGAGGCGTTACGCATGATTTGATACTCTTTGTCGGTCAGCGTCTGGGCTGGCGCAACGGTGATGGAGTCGCCGGTGTGGATACCCATCGCATCGAAGTTTTCGATGGAGCAGACGATGATGCAGTTGTCGTTTTTATCACGCACCACTTCCATCTCGTACTCTTTCCAGCCAATCAGCGATTCATCAATCAGCAGCTCTTTGGTTGGGGAGAGATCCAGACCGCGCTCGCAAATCTCTTCGAACTCTTCGCGGTTGTAGGCGATACCGCCACCGGTGCCGCCCATGGTGAACGATGGACGGATGATGCACGGATAGCCCACTTCAGCCGCAACGGCCAGCGCCTCTTCCATGTTATGCGCAATACCGGAACGCGCGGTGTCGAGGCCGATTTTCTTCATCGCCACGTCAAAGCGGCGACGGTCTTCGGCTTTATCAATCGCGTCGGCGGTGGCACCAATCATGGTGACGCCAAATTCTGCCAGCACGCCCTGACGCTCCAGCTCCAGCGCGCAGTTCAGCGCCGTCTGGCCGCCCATGGTTGGCAGCACCGCGTCCGGGCGCTCTTTTTCGATGATTTTACGCACCACTTCCCAGTGAATCGGCTCGATGTAGGTGGCATCCGCCATTTCCGGGTCGGTCATGATGGTGGCCGGGTTAGAGTTCACCAGGATAACGCGGTAACCCTCTTCGCGCAGCGCTTTACACGCCTGCGCGCCGGAGTAGTCGAATTCGCAGGCCTGGCCGATGACGATCGGGCCAGCGCCAAGGATCAGGATGCTTTTTATGTCTGTACGTTTTGGCATGGTCTTCTCGGCTCCTGATTATTTAGCGGTCTTACGGTATTGCTCGATAAGTTCGATGAAGTGATCGAACAGCGGCGCGGCGTCGTGCGGGCCCGGGCTGGCTTCCGGGTGGCCCTGGAAGCTGAACGCTGGCTTATCGGTACGGTGGATACCCTGCAGGGTGCCATCGAACAGTGATTTGTGCGTCACGCGCAGGTTAGCCGGCATAGAGGCTTCATCGACGGCGAAACCGTGGTTCTGCGCGGTAATCATCACCGTATTGTTATCAATGTCTTTCACCGGGTGGTTACCACCGTGGTGGCCGAACTTCATCTTGACGGTGTTCGCACCGCTCGCCAGCGCCAGCAGCTGATGGCCGAGGCAGATGCCGAATACCGGGATGTCGGTTTCCAGGAAGGACTTGATGGCGTCGATAGCGTAATCGCACGGTGCCGGGTCGCCTGGGCCGTTAGAGAGGAAGATGCCGTCCGGGTTCATCTTAAGCACCTCTTCAGCGGAGGTTTTCGCCGGTACCACCGTCAGGCGGCAGCCGCGGTCAACCAGCATGCGCAGGATGTTGCGCTTGGCACCAAAATCATAGGCCACCACGTGGAACGGCAGTTCGTTCTCTTTTTTCGCTTCCGGCAGGTCACCTTCCAGCGTCCAGCTCCCCTGCGTCCAGCTGTAGGCTTCGGCGGTAGTCACTTCTTTCGCCAGGTCCATACCGTTCAGGCCCGGGAAGGCTTTCGCTTTTTCCAGCGCCAGGGCCGCATCGAGGTTATCACCCGCGATGATGCAGCCGTTCTGTGCACCCTTCTCGCGCAGCAGACGCGTTAACTTACGGGTATCGATATCGGCAATCGCCACGATGTTATGGCGCTTCAGGTAAGAAGAGAGGTCTTCAGTGTTGCGGAAGTTGCTGGCAATCAGCGGCAGGTCGCGAATGACCAGGCCTTGCGCATGTACCTGAGAGGATTCTTCGTCAGCCGCATTGGTGCCGACATTGCCGATATGAGGATAAGTAAGAGTAACGATTTGGCGAGAATAGGAAGGATCAGTGAGGATTTCTTGATAACCGGTCATTGAAGTATTGAAAACGACTTCCCCAACCGCCGAACCCGTTGCCCCTATGGCCCGACCGATAAACTGGGTTCCGTCTTCCAGAACCAATAGCGCTGACTTAATCAAAACACCCTCCAGAGAATATTCACTCACTTTATTTGCATATTAATTCATGACTATGTCATAGATCAATGCAAATGTGTTGCCAGCGGATTTTTGGCAAACGGCGGCATTCTGGAGATTTGGTGGGTAAAAGTCAACTTAAAACGGATATTTTGTTTATTCTTTTGCAGGACTGGAAGCTTGAATAGGATTTAATGGGCAAAAAGATCAGGTAAATCATCCTGGAAAACGCTTGCGCGGTAGGTTTTATGGAATTTAAGAGATGCGAGCGACAAAAAGTGGACCAAATGGTCAAAATTTACATTCAATTCACATAATAATGGCATAAAACTCAGATTTATGACCATTAACAATCAAAATCCATTTAAAACAAATAAAATAAGAGGGCAATAAATTATTGCCCTATGCAATCAATACATTACGACTGCAATAACCACATCACGATGGGTAATAAAGCTTACAAATTGTTGAGATCCAGCACATCTCGCATATCAAAAAGACCCTTTTCTTTCGATTTCAGCCACAATGCGGAGCGTACTGCGCCATTGGCGAACGTCATGCGGCTTGACGCTTTGTGCGTAATCTCAACACGTTCGCCAATATCGGCGAACATCGCCGTGTGTTCGCCGATGATATCGCCCGCCCGGACGGTTGCGAAACCAATGGTGCCCGGCACGCGTTCTCCGGTATGCCCTTCACGGGAATAGACCGCGATGTCTTTTAAATCTTTATCCATTGCATAAGCAATCGCTTCGCCCATCGCCAGCGCCGTGCCTGATGGAGCATCAACTTTATGGCGGTGGTGCGCTTCAATAATCTCAATGTCGGTGTAGTCGCCCATCACCTTCGCCGCTTTTTCCAGCAGCTTCAGCATGACGTTAACGCCTACGCTAAAGTTCGCGGCAAAGACAATCGCAATGTCGGTGGCTGCATCCTGAATGGCCTGTTTACCCGCATCATCGAAGCCGGTAGTGCCAATCACCATCCCTTTACCGTGCTGGCGGCAAAACGCCAGGTGAGACAGGGTGCCTTCGGGACGGGTAAAGTCGATGAACACGTCAAAGTCATCTTTCACCGCATCAAGGCAGCTCTGAACGGTAACACCTGTCTTGCCCGCGCCGGCCAGTTCACCCGCATCGGATCCCAGCAGGGATGAACCTTCACGCTCCAGCGCCGCGCCGAGTGCCACGCCATCCATTTGTATTGCCGCCTGAATCAGCTGGCGACCCATACGTCCACCCGCGCCCGCAATGGCGACACGGATCTGTGCATCATGCATAGTTATTCTCTTACGTTAAAATGATGTAAACCGTTTTCAGATTAACCAGCCTTCGTAAAGGCTGCCAACTGAAAACACCAATAATTAGAATTTAACGTGAAACCGACTCAGATATCAGTAAAAGACATGATTTTGTCGTCACGATAAAGTCCGGGGCAAAAAAAAGGCCAGCACAGGAGGTGCTGGCCTTTCATCAGAAAAGAAATTATTCAACTTCGCGGGCGTCGATACGCAGCTCTTTCGGCACTTCGAAGACGATATTCTCTTCGCGTCCTTCCAGCGGAACCGCTTCGCCCCCGCCCAGCTCCTGCAGACGAGCAATCACGTTCTGCACCAGGATATCCGGCGCGGAAGCGCCTGCGGTAACGCCAACGCAGGCCGCATTTTTCACCCACGCTTCCTGGATGTCCGTCGCGTCGTCGATTAAAAACGCCGCTTTCCCCATACGCTGCGCCAGTTCGGCCAGACGGTTGGAGTTAGAGGAGTTTTTAGAGCCGACAACCAGCACCACGTCCGCCTGTTCAGCCAGCGCGCGCACCGCTTCCTGACGGTTAGTGGTGGCGTAGCAGATATCATCCTTACGCGGCCCGACGATTTTCGGGAAGCGCTGGCGCAGGGCGTCAATCACGTCTGAGGTGTCGTCTACGGAGAGCGTGGTCTGGGTCATAAACGACAGACGCGCTTCGTTTTTCACGTTCAGCGTCAGGACATCTTCCGGCGACTCCACCAGGTACATTCCCCCTTCCGGGTTGCTGTACTGGCCCATGGTGCCTTCAACTTCCGGGTGACCGGCGTGGCCAATCAGAATCGACTCTTCACCGCGACGGCTGGCGCGCGCCACTTCCATATGCACTTTTGTCACTAATGGACAGGTGGCATCGAATACGGTCAGATCGCGGCTTTTCGCTTCGTTACGGACCGCCTGAGAGACGCCGTGCGCGGAGAAGATCAGGATCGCGCCGTCCGGCACTTCGCTGATCTGCTCGATGAAAATAGCACCGCGCTCGCGCAGGCTGTCGACCACGTAGCGGTTATGCACCACTTCATGACGCACATAGATCGGCGCGCCGTAAATCTCCAGCGCGTTTTCAACAATGCTGATAGCGCGGTCTACACCGGCGCAGAAGCCGCGCGGGTTAGCCAACAGGATCTGCATTTCAGGCCTCCAGTGCCGGATCGATCTCCAGCACTTCAACATCAAAATGAACGGTACGCCCGGCAAGCGGATGGTTGAAGTCAACGGTGATAGAGTCGCCGTTAATCTCGCGGATCACGCCAGGCATTTCGCTGCCGTCCATAGCGGTAAAGAGCATAATCGCCCCGATTTCCGGTTCGCCCGCGTCCATAAACTCGCGGCGCGAGAAATACTGAATCAGGTCCGGGCTTGGCACGCCAAACGCCGCATCCGGCTCCAGCGAGAACGCTTTTTTCTCACCCTCTTTCAGGCCCAGGAGCTGCTGCTCAAGACCTTCAGACAGGGAGGTATCGCCGAGACGAAACAGGGCAGGTTTGCCGTTATTGCGGGTGGATTCAGCCGTGGAGCCGTCATCCAGCTTCAGCGTGAAGTGAACGAGAACCGCGCTGTTGCTCTGTACGGATTTAGACATACACATTGCTCTTTAATGTTGTGCCGGGTGGCGCAGCGCATCACCCGGCATTGACAATTACGCCTGCTCTTTCGCTGCGGGTTTAGGCAAGAAGCCTTCCAGCACGATTAACGCCGCACCGATGCAGATGGCGGTGTCGGCCAGGTTAAAGGTCGCGAAGTGCCAGTCGCCGACGTAGAAGTCGATCATATCGACCACAAAGCCGTGCCACAGGCGGTCAAACAGGTTGCCCAGCGCGCCGCCAATGATCAGCGCGTAGGCGATGTTATTCAGCTTTTGCGTGGCCTTCGAGCGGTACATCAGCACAGCCAGTACCACGCAGATACCGAGAGCGATACCCGCGAAGAACCAGCGCTGCCAGCCACCGCTGTCGGCAAGGAAGCTAAACGCCGCGCCGTAGTTGCGCGCATAGTGCAGGTTAAGCGACGGGAACAGCGAAACCGTCTCCCCCAGAGCGAAATTCTGGAGGATCAGGAACTTGCTGCCCAGATCGATAATCAGCACCACCACAACCAGCCACAGCCAGCGCAGTCCTGTTGAACAGAGAGTTTTACTCATCAGGCAAACTTACGTTTTTCGCCGTCACCGGCGACGTTGCTTACACAGCGTCCGCAGATGTCTGCGTGTTCCGCCACCTGGCCGATATCGGTAGTGTAATGCCAGCAGCGCGGGCACTTCTCACCTTCGGCTTTGCTCAGTGCGACTTTCAGGCCTTTGAGCAACTCGCTCTGCTGAGCATCAGCAGAAGCCTCGGCATAATCCGCAACTTTTGCACCGGAGGTCAACAGGACAAATCGCAATTCATCGCCCAGCGCGGTCAGCTTCGCCGCCAGCTCCGGTTCGGCGTACAGGGTCACTGCCGCTTCCAGAGAGCCACCGACTTTCTTATCCGCACGCGCCTGCTCGATCACTTTGTTCACTTCACCACGCACTTTCAGCAGCTCGTCCCAGAAGGCATCGTTCATTGCTTCGGTGCTGGAGAGATCGAACAGACCTTCATACCACTCGCCGGTGAAGACATACTTCTCACGGTCGCCCGGCAGGTAACCCCAGATTTCATCCGCGGTGAAGGACATGATCGGCGCCATCCAGCGTACCAGCGCTTCTGCGATGTGGAACAGCGCGGACTGGCAGCTACGGCGTGCCACGCTGTCCGCCTTCGCGGTGTACTGGCGATCTTTGATGATGTCGAGGTAGAACGAGCCCATCTCGATGGAGCAGAAGCGCATCAGGCGCTGCACCACTTCGTGGAAGTCGTAAGACTCATAGGCTTTCAGGATATCTTCCTGCGCCGCTTTCGCGCAGCCTACCGCCCAGCGGTCCAGCACGACCATCTCTTCCGGTTTCACCATGTCTTTCACTGGATCGAACCCGTTCAGGTTCGCCAGCAGGAAGCGCGCGGTGTTACGGATACGACGATAGCTGTCGGCAGCACGCTTCAGGATCTCGTCAGACACCGCCATTTCGCCAGTGTAGTCGGTTGAGGCTACCCACAGACGCAGGATGTCCGCGCCCAGCTTGTTCATCACGTCCTGCGGCGAAACGGTGTTGCCGATAGATTTAGACATCTTACGGCCCTGACCATCCACGGTGAAGCCGTGGGTCAGTACCTGACGGTAAGGCGCTTTACCTTTCATCGCGGTGGAGATCATCAGGGATGACATGAACCAGCCGCGGTGTTGGTCGGAACCTTCCAGATACATGTCGGCAGCGTGACCGGCAAACTCCGGGCGCACGTCAACTACGGAGGCGTGAGTCGACCCGGAGTCGAACCACACGTCCAGGGTGTCTGGCACTTTCTCATAGTTGTCCGCGTCCGCGCCCAGGATGTCACGGGCGTCGAGATCCCACCACGCCTGAATGCCGTCAACTTCGACGCGCTTCGCCACTTCTTCCATCAGTTCCAGGGTGTTCGGGTGCAGCTCATGCGTCTCTTTATGCACGAACAGCGACATCGGCACGCCCCAGGTACGCTGACGAGAGATACACCAGTCAGGACGGTTAGCCACCATGGATTCGATACGCGCCTGGCCCCAGTCCGGGATCCACTGCACGCCTTTGATCTCTTTCAGAGACTGCTCGCGCAGGCCTTTCTGATCCATGCTGACGAACCACTGCGGGGTCGCACGGAAGATGATCGGCGTCTTGTGGCGCCAGCAGCACGGATAGCTGTGCTGCATTTTCTCAACGTGAAGCAGCGCGCCGCTGGTGCGCAGCATATCAACGATGATGTCGTTGGCTTTGAAGACGTTGATACCATCCAGCGCCGGATAGGTGCCAGGCAGGTAAGACCCGTCCGGGCCTACCGGGTTGGCAATTTCCAGGCCGTATTTAAGGCTGATGTTGTAGTCGTCAGGACCGTGGCCACCGGCGGTATGTACCGCACCGGTACCCGCGTCCAGCGTGACGTGGTCGCCCAGGATCGCCGGAACGTCGAAGTCCAGGAACGGGTGTTTGAAGCGCATCAGCTCCAGCGCGTCGCCTTTTACGGTGCCCAGCACGGTGTAGTCGGTGATATTCGCGCGTTTCAGCACGCTTTCAACCAGATCTTTCGCCAGGATAACCGCGCGGCCATCAATCTGCACCAGCGCATATTCGAACTCGCCGGAGAGAGAGATTGCACGGTTGGCTGGCAGCGTCCAAGGGGTAGTAGTCCAGATCACCAGAGAGATCGGGCCGCTAACGCCAGGCAGACCGAATTTACCTTTAATGGCATCCTGATCGACCGCTTCGAAGGCCACATCGATTGAAGGTGAAGTTTTGTCGTAATATTCCACTTCCGCTTCTGCCAGCGCAGAACGGCAGTCCACGCACCAGTGCACAGGCTTGGCGCCTTTATGCAGGTGGCCGTTACCGATGATTTTGCCCAGCGCACGGATGATGTTGGCTTCGGTTTTGAAGTCCATGGTCAGGTACGGGTGCGACCAGTCGCCCAGCACGCCCAGACGGATAAAGTCAGCGCGCTGGCCTTCAACCTGAGTGGCCGCGTATTCGCGGCACTTCGCGCGGAACTCTGCAGCGGTGAACTTCTCACCTGGCTTGCCAAACTCTTGCTCCACTTTCAGCTCGATCGGCAGACCGTGGCAGTCCCAGCCCGGAACGTAAGGCGAGTCAAATCCCGCGAGTCCTTTGGACTTCACGATAATATCTTTCAGAATCTTGTTTACTGAGTGACCAATATGAATGCTGCCATTCGCATATGGAGGGCCATCATGCAGAATGAAGGTTTTTTTGCCTTTTTTGGCTGCACGAATGATGCCGTACAGGTCATCATCGGTCCAACGCGCCAGCATTCCCGGTTCACGCTTGGCGAGATCGCCGCGCATCGGGAACCCTGTTTCCGGCAAATTCAGGGTTGATTTATAGTCACTCATCAGATTCTCGGTTCCGTATTTATCACGTAGGCAGTTAAGCCGGTTCTAAAGCCCAAAAAACTCGCGGGCCGTTAATTCATCTCGCGCGATTTGCGCCTTAAGTTCATCCAGCGAAGCAAATCGCTGCTCGTTGCGTATTTTTTTACGCAGTATTACATCTATATGGCGACCATAAAGGTCCATTACAACGTCCAGCAGGTGCACTTCTAGCTGTTGACGCACACCGGCAACGGTAGGACGCGTGCCAATGTTGGCAACGCCGTAAAACGACTTATCGCCCAGTCCTGCCACTTCCACCGCATAGACCCCTTTAACCGGGGAAACCTGACGACGCAGCGGTATATTCGCCGTCGGGAAACCAATCGTGCGGCCCAGCGCATCGCCATGAACCACGCGGCCAGAGATGGTGAACGGATGGCCCAGCAAATTTTCTGCCGTCTCCAGTTCATCATTAGCCAGCGCCTGCCGCACCGCCGTGCTGCTGACGCGCACGCCGCCTTCACAGAAGGTCATCGCGCTGGTGACGTCAAAACCGTACTCCAGACCAGCCTTCTGTAATAGCAAGAAATCGCCCTGACGACCAGCGCCAAAGCGGAAATCATCCCCCACGGCGAGAAACTGAACGCCAAGACGCTTAACCAGCAGGTCGCTGACAAAATTTTGTGCTGTCAATGCGGCAAAGCGGCGATCGAAACGCACACACAATACGTAGTCCACGCCGGACTCCGCCAGGTAGCGCAACTTTTCGCGCAGGCGAGTGAGGCGAGCGGGAGATTTATCGCCCGCGAACAGCTCCAGCGGCTGTGGCTCGAAAATCATCACCACAACGGGCAGGCCACGGGCCTCCCCTTCTTTACGCAATCCCTGCAACAGCGCCTGATGACCACGATGCACGCCGTCGAAATTACCAATGGTCAGCACGCACCCGTGTGGCGCTCTGCTGAGATTATGTATGCCGCGTATCAGCTTCATGTCTGGCTCAAAACAGTGAAAATCGCCAAAGTATACCTTGTACAGCGGTTAAGGTTAACCGGCGATTGTTCGCGCAAAACAGAAAGCCGTAATGATTTCATCAGGCTGACCTTTCACAGCGAAAAAATCTGCCCGTGAACTGCGATTTTTACGCCGAAAGGCTGTATTCACGAAAGACAAGCTGGTAGAATCCTGCGCCATCACTACGTAACGTAGCGTCGCTAATTAACGGCGCTTATTTGCACAAATCCATTGACAAAAGAAGGCAAAGAGGGCATATTCCTCGGCCTTTGAATTGTCCACATAGAACATATTTGGGAGTTGGACTTGGCTAATATCAAATCAGCTAAGAAACGTGCCGTTCAGTCTGAAAAGGCTCGTAAGCACAACGCAAGCCGTCGCTCTATGATGCGTACTTTCATCAAGAAAGTATACGCAGCAATCGAAGCTGGCGACAAAGCTGCAGCGCAGAACGCATTTAACGAAATGCAACCAATCGTGGATCGTCAGGCTGCTAAAGGTCTGATCCACAAAAACAAAGCAGCGCGTCATAAAGCAAACCTGACCGCGCAGATCAACAAACTGGCTTAATCGCTACTTGTTGTTGCTTGTTTAAAGAACCCGCTTAACGCGGGTTTTTTTATGTCTTCAGAATGCCGGTGGCGTAAACAGCGCCGAGTAGTCACGGTTGCAGATTCGCTGCACCGCCGGGTGTTGAATCATCCTTTCGGCGAATATGGCGTGGTACTCCTCCATCACGTTATCTACTCTGCCAATCTCCGTAATCTTATCGTCTGAATAGAGATCGTGCGCGTAGAGCGTTGGCGCCACGAAGATCGCATTATGCGCTTCGCCAAAGGCTTTCATCAGCGCCGCATCGTCGAACTCACCGAGGATCTCCACGTTCAGCCCCTGCGAATTAAACCAGTTCAGCAGCTTGCGTCCGAGCATGGAACGCCTGCCTGGCACCAGCAGGCGACGCTCTTCCAGACAGGCCGGGAAAGGTTTCTCCGGCGGTGGATTGATGCACCAGAAGCTCACGCCGCATTCGCCAATTTTCACCGAGAACAGCCCCTCCTGCTGCGTGGAGTCGATGGGGCAATCCGAGATAATCATGTCCAGCTTGTGCTGGCTCAGCTGCTCCAGCAGCATCTCGTGGGTGGATTCAAAGCAGCGCAGATGGATTTGTTCATCCTCTACCACAGCGGCATCCAGCACGCCGCTTACCAGCCGTTTGGACAGTGCATCCGCCACCCCCACGTCAAAGAGCAGGTTCGACTCTTTGCGGTAGTTGACGATATCCAGCATCTCCTGGCTGAGGGTGAACATTTTGTCCGCATAGCGGAAAACCAGTTCACCCAGTTCGCTGGGCTCAATCCCACGGCCCTTGCGCTTGAAGAGCTTACCCTGCAGCCGTTCTTCAAGGGCCTTGATTTGCCCGGTGATGGTTTGCGGCGTCAGGTAAAGCGCCTCTGCAGCCCCCACGACCGAGCCCTGTTTGTAAACGTGCCAGAAGTAGTAAAGATGGTTGTAATTCAAATGAGGCATCGCGTCTTCGCTCCCTGAGTGTGTATCGGGAGAAGAGTGACCTTCTCCCGGTGTTCCGTTATGCCTGGACGGCCTGTCCGGACAACTTCACCTTCAACAAAGTATACCCAATCACTGCCGCCAGTAATGACCCGATGAGAATGCCGAGCTTCGCCCAGACGATGAGCTCTGGCGCGTTTGCACCAAACGCCAGCGTCGAGATAAAGATCGACATGGTGAATCCAATACCGCACAGTATGCCGACGGCCATGATCTGACTAAAGGTTGTACCGTTCGGCAACGATGCCAGCTTCATCTTCAGCGCCAGCCAGCAGAAGAGGCTGATCCCCAGCGGCTTACCGATAAACAGCCCGGCAATAATGCCCAGCGGCAGGACAGACGTCAGCCCGTCCAGCGTGACCCCCTGCAGGGAAACGCCCGCGTTGGCAAACGCAAACAGCGGCAGGATCATAAAGGCGACCCACGGGTGCAGCACGTGTTCCAGCTGTTTAGCGGGTGACTTACCGTCCTGCGGCTTAAGCGGCACGAAGAAGCCCACAATCACGCCGGCCAGCGTGGCGTGCACGCCGGATTTCAGCACCGCCGTCCACAGCACCATCCCCACCAGGATATAGATACCGATGCGGCGAACGTTGAAGATGTTCAGCACCGCCAACACCGCAATCGCCCCTGCGGCTACGCTCAGGGACAGGATCGACAGATCGCTGGTGTAGAACAGCGCGATAATCACAATGGCGCCCAGGTCATCAATGATCGCCAGCGCCATCAGGAAGATTTTCAGCGCAACCGGCACGCGGCTGCCGAGCAGAGCTAAGACACCAAGCGCAAAGGCGATATCCGTTGCGGCCGGGATCGCCCAGCCGTCACGCGCGACAGGATCCTGCCAGGTAAATGCGAGAAAGAGCAGCGCTGGAACGACCATCCCACCGAGCGCGGCAATAACCGGGAACGCCGCGCGCTGGCGGCTGGCTAGCGAACCTAGCACCAGCTCGCGCTTAACCTCAAGACCAACGAGCAGGAAGAACACCGCCATTAGCGCATCGTTGATCCACAGCAGCATGTTCTTGTTAATTTCCAGCGCCCCGACCTTCAGCTCGACGGGCGTTTCCAGAAATGCGTGATAGAGATCGCGGGTCATGCCCAGGTTAGCCAGCACCATCGCGGCGGCCGCGGCAATAATCAGGATCACACCACCGGACGCCTCACTGCTAAAGAAACGGTGTAGTAATTTCATTTATGTTCTCTCTTTTACAACGATACCTCGATAAAACCATAATACCAAGCCAAATAGCTCGGCAAAAACAGATTAATATTGGGTATAGACTCAGTTTTACCGATCTATAACTGCAAAAAAAAGCCCGGAATCGCTTCCGGGCTTTTTGAAGTTAGACACCAGCTAACGAATTAGCGGGTCAAATCATCGAAGAATTTTTTGACGCCATCAAAGAAGCTTTTGGAGCGCGGGCTGTTTTTCTCACCCGTTGGGCCGCCAAAGCTCTCCTGAAGCTCTTTCAACAGCTGTTTCTGCTTGTCGTTCAGGCCAACCGGCGTTTCCACGACGACGCGGCACAGCAGATCGCCCTGCGCACCACCGCGAACGGATTTCACGCCTTTGCCGCGCATGCGGAACAGCTTGCCGGTCTGGGTTTCACCAGGGATTTTCAGATTGACGCGACCGTCCAGCGTCGGCACTTCGATTTCACCGCCGAGAGCCGCCATCGCGAAGTTGATCGGCACTTCACAATACAGGTTATTGCCTTCACGCTCGAAGATGGCGTGCTGCTTCACCTGAACCTGAACGTACAGATCGCCTGCCGGCGCGCCGTGCTCGCCTGCTTCGCCCTCACCCGCAAGACGGATGCGGTCGCCCGTATCAACGCCAGCCGGGATCTTAACGGACAGGGTTTTGGTTTTCTCAACGCGACCGTGGCCGTGACACTTGGTGCACGGATCTTTAATCAGCGTACCGCGACCGTGACAGTGCGGACAGGCCTGCTGTACCGCGAAGAAGCCCTGGCGCATCTGTACCTGGCCGGAGCCATGACAGGTTGGACAGGTCTGTGGCTGGGTACCCGCTTTCGCGCCGCTGCCGTGGCAAACGTCACACTCTTCCAGCGTCGGGATACGGATCTCTTTCGTGACGCCACGAACGGCCTCTTCAAGAGTGAGATCCATGTTGTAGCGCAGGTCTGCGCCGCGCGATGCGCGCTGACGACCACGACCGCCGCCGAAGATATCGCCGAACACGTCACCAAAGATGTCGCTGAAATCCGCACCGCCGCCAAAGCCGCCGCCACCGAATCCACCGCCGCCCATACCGCCCTGTTCAAAGGCCGCGTGGCCGTACTGGTCATAGGCCGCACGTTTTTGTGCATCGGTCAGGACTTCGTAGGCTTCTTTGATCTCTTTAAATTTTGCTTCAGCCTCTTTGTCACCCTGGTTACGGTCCGGGTGGAATTTCATGGCCAGGCGCTTATACGCCTTTTTGATTTCACGCTCTTCCGCAGTTTTCGGAACGCCTAAAATCTCGTAATAGTCTTGCTTTGCCATTGGTTTTTTTAAGCCCCTTAACATGCGAGCACGGGCGTGGAGAGTTCTCCTACGCCCGTGCCGATTAATTACCCTGCATCAGGGCGATTATTTTTTATCTTTAACTTCTTCGAACTCAGCGTCGACAACGTCGTCGTCTTTCGCGTTGTTCGCAGAAGCGTCAGCGCCTGCCTGCTGCTGTGCGTGCTGCTGCTGAGCGATTTCCATCAGCTTCTGGGAAGCCTGTGCCAGCTCCTGCATCTTCGCTTCGATATCCGCTTTGTCTTCGCCTTTCAGAGACGTTTCCAGCGCGGTCAGTGCAGCCTCGATAGCAGTTTTGTCTTCCGCTGGCAGTTTATCGCCCGCTTCTTCAACCTGCTTACGGGTGCTGTGCAGCAGATGGTCACCCTGGTTACGGGTCTGAACCAGCTCTTCGAACTTACGGTCGGATTCCGCGTTAGCTTCGGCATCGCGAACCATTTTTTCGATTTCCGCTTCATTCAGGCCAGAAGATGCCTTGATGGTGATCTTCTGCTCTTTACCGCTGTTTTTGTCTTTCGCAGACACGTGCAGGATACCGTCAGCATCGATGTCGAAGGTAACTTCGATTTGCGGCATGCCGCGCGGTGCCGGGTTGATGCCATCCAGGTTAAACTGACCCAGAGACTTGTTATCAGACGCACGCTTACGCTCACCCTGCAGCACATGGATGGTTACCGCAGACTGGTTGTCTTCAGCGGTAGAGAACACCTGGCTGTGCTTGGTTGGGATGGTGGTGTTTTTGTTGATGAGCGCAGTCATCACGCCACCCATGGTTTCGATACCCAGAGACAGTGGGGTAACGTCCAGCAGCAGTACGTCTTTCACTTCACCGGTCAATACACCACCCTGAACCGCCGCACCGATAGCTACCGCTTCGTCCGGGTTCACGTCTTTACGTGGCTCTTTACCAAAGAATTCAGCCACTTTCTTCTGAACCATTGGCATACGGGTCTGACCACCCACCAGGATAACGTCCTGGATGTCAGATACGGACAGGCCAGCATCCTGCAGTGCAACTTTCAGCGGCTCGATAGAACGGTTCACCAGGTCTTCTACCAGGCTTTCCAGTTTCGCACGGGTCACTTTGATGTTCATGTGTTTAGGACCGGTCGCGTCTGCGGTGATGTACGGCAGGTTCACGTCGGTCTGCTGAGCAGAAGACAGTTCGATCTTCGCTTTCTCAGCGGCTTCTTTCAGGCGCTGCATCGCCAGCGGGTCGTTACGCAGGTCAATGCCCTGATCTTTCTTGAACTCGTCAACGAGGTAGTTGATCAGACGGGTATCGAAGTCTTCACCACCCAGGTGGGTATCACCGTTGGTTGCCAGAACTTCAAAGGTTTTTTCGCCATCAACTTCGTCGATTTCGATAATAGAGATATCGAAAGTACCACCACCCAGGTCGTAAACCGCGATAGTACGGTTGCCGACTTCTTTATCCAGACCGTAAGCCAGTGCAGCCGCGGTTGGTTCGTTGATGATACGTTTTACTTCCAGACCTGCGATACGGCCAGCATCTTTGGTTGCCTGACGCTGAGCATCGTTGAAGTAAGCAGGAACGGTGATAACAGCTTCAGTTACCGGCTCACCCAGGTAATCTTCAGCGGTTTTCTTCATTTTTTTCAGCACTTCAGCAGAGATCTGCGGTGGTGCCGTTTTGGTGCCTTTCACATCAAGCCACGCATCGCCGTTATCTGCTGCGATGATTTTGTAAGGCATAATAGAAACGTCACGCTGAACTTCTTCGTCCTGGAAGCGGCGGCCAATCAGGCGTTTGATCGCAAACAGGGTGTTTTGCGGGTTTGTCACTGCCTGACGTTTAGCCGGCTGACCAACCAGAGTTTCACCATCCTGGGTATAAGCAATGATAGAAGGCGTGGTGCGATCGCCCTCGGCGTTCTCCAGCACGCGTGCAGTAGTGCCGTCCATAATCGCTACACAAGAGTTGGTAGTACCCAGGTCGATACCAATAATTTTACCCATCTAAACGTCTCCACTAAAAATTCAGTCAACATGTGGTTGTGTACCTGTAATAAGGGCAGAACGTGCTTTTTCAACTGCCCAGATTTGATTTTTTTCAGGTCCACACACTGCGGTTGACTACAAGATGGGGTCGCGACGGCATCCATCAAGGGGCAAGCATAAAAAAAATTTTAATTTCACCCTGATGAGATCATAGGCGGCGTCGATGCCGCCCATTATGATGCCGCGCCCCGTCAGGGAGTATTGACGCGGGTTTAACCATTTCACCATTTTAATGATGATTTTTTTGAGGACTTATGGGCAAGCCCATTTTCATTTATACAAACGCAATCTCTCGCATTCGAATGTGATAATGATTCTCATTAAAGTTAATTTTCATCACAAGCCATGATAAAATATCCTCTGTGATAAATAACTTATGAGAGAACATACTGTGCTGTTACATTCCACCAGTCTTTAAACCACCATCTACCGATGAACGTAAAAAGCTGATAGCTATGCTCAAGAAGTCCAGATTAACCCTGACGACTTCGAGAATTCATCTTCTTCACCACCTGATGCAAACAAAGCTCCCACTTACAGCTTCCGACCTGTCACAGCAGGTTAATTTGCCCTTATCGACGACTCACAGGAACTTGTCCGCATTTGCCGATTTCGGGCTGGTGGATTTCATTGTCGAGCGCTCTAGTGTTGGTCGCTGGTTTGTAATCATCGCAGGACGCGCTAACTACTGTCCAGCTTGCAACTTAGCTTATAACACCGCTTACTGACAGACTGCGACCTAAAACAAAATGACCGGCTTAAGAACCTGATCCTGAAAGGCTGGCGGTTTCATCTTTCTGGCCCTTCTTCAGTACTTGCCAACCCATCGATGATTTCAATTACGCTGCAAAAGCCAGAAACTATGATCGAAGAAGAACTTAAGGTGCTACGCTCCAGAAGATCAGAGACTTACAGTGATGAAACGTTCAATGCAATGGAACAATTGTTGATACCACTTAGACGATGACGCCCTCACCCCTACTGATATTTAGTAAACATTAAGAAGCAACTATTACTAACGGGGAAAAACTGCCTGACCAATCTGACATTTCGTTATTGATATTTTTCATAGATGGCAAAACAAGACGGGAGGGATACTCCTGATGATTTTCAGCGGAGCATTAAT
The DNA here is from genome assembly GCF_014895875.1 of Enterobacter cloacae complex sp. P12RS. Taxonomy (NCBI): domain Bacteria; kingdom Pseudomonadati; phylum Pseudomonadota; class Gammaproteobacteria; order Enterobacterales; family Enterobacteriaceae; genus Enterobacter; species Enterobacter cloacae complex sp. P12RS. Next base: position 103,740 of record NZ_JADBQO010000018.1, on the reverse strand, counting down.
ACGTTGGAATACCTTAGGCTTTGAGTCTTCATTTTGTAACAAATTTGTCCACTTTTGAAAATTTGGGTTATGTCATAAGCGGTGTATTATGAGCAAATAACCATCATAAACCTAGGGATAGAAGGATGAAAATGGTACTACCTGTTGATGGCTATCGTTCAGCAACAGAGTTTATGGAGGCCTTACAGGGCAGTGAGGGTGATACTCACTGGTTGATGAAGAAGGCCGAACACTGGCATGGTGGAATCCATATTTATGACAGTTTTGCGGCTAATGCTGTATTTAAGCCCGGCAGCCACGGTCTGAAATGCATGGCTGATGGTCAGGTGGTCGCCTGGCGCTTAAATGATAATTACCAGACCGCTCCGTTTAAAAAGAAGATGCTGAAATTCAGCACCACCTTTGTTCTCATCAAGTCAACCTGTACCCCAGATAAAGACAAACCCGATAACTCACTGGACTTCTATACGCTGTGGATGCAGATAGCCCCGCTTTCTGAGTATGGGGTTACGGACACACCGACAGCCACCGTGACCGCCAGCGCATTGAAAATCCGTCAGGACAACACATTTTCGGGCTGGATGCGTAACGGAATGTCCCAGGGGATAAACGTTCCCCGCGATGCATTGCGTCACTATGAAGCTCCACAGGACACGCATACTACATTACCGCGCGGTTCAGTCGTAGAGATTGAACAAGAGGCGACTTTTATTCTTAACGGCAAACCGGCTCCATTTATTTTCATTACTGTTGTGTCAGTCCCCGAAGGAGCTAAAACCGGATTATCTGTCGGAGAGTCTGGCTGGATTTCTGGGTTGGATAAGTTTGTTAAGAGACAAGACATTACATTACCAGCGTGGATGCAGGAAGCACGTAAACATGGCGTATTTAATGAGGTCGTAACGGTATCCGTGGAAGATGCACTTCCGATTAAGGCCGGGGATGTTATAGGTCACCTTAGCCTGAACGAACAACCGTATGGCAATTCTCAGTATTTCTGTCATCTGGAAGTATTCAGCCAGGATGCACGAATGAAGGATTTTCTGACAAATAAGGCTGGCGTGACAAAAGGAGTCGCAGAACTGCATACTCTGGCGGATAAAATGCGCTGGCAGCATCGTGACAGAGATAATTCCTTTGTCGTGGCTGGTGTCGGCGGTGACCCTTCGCCAACAACAGCAGAGCGTTACACTCCCGAAACTCAGTGCCGCCGACTGGAGGCCGATGGAAAAACCTGGTATTACATTCCCGGCGAGTTGGCATGGATGGCGGCGGAAGATGTGGAGAGGGCAAATCAATTTGATCTTGAAAAACGGGGATTTATACCTCTGGAAGAGGAGGACGCCCCACAGAGCATTTTCCAGACTCCCAGAGAAAGCTGGCTACGACAAGCGTTCGGACGTCTTGAAGAATTAGCCAGGGGCGAAACACGGGATATGTATTCCTCCAGCTACACCGAAAAGTATCAGAAGCTGCTAAAGCAGATGGATTCAAACCAGGATGGTGTAATCGATGCAGGTGAACTATGGCGGTTTCTGCACAACCGTCAGCCACATATCCAGTATCAGGTGCAACGCCTGGTGGTGAAGCATCACAGCGAATGGCTTAAAGACGGTACATCAGCCCTTTGGCAGGCAGCGCTTGATGAACAGGCGAAGAAATATCCTGATCTGGCACTATTCAACCGTGACTTCATCAATAAACTGGTGTGGATGAAGGATGTACCAGAGATCCATAGCGATGAAGCTCTGTGGCATATGCATCCGGTGGTATTTCTTGATGCGCTAAAAATGCAGTCTCGAAGAGGTGTAATCAGACCTCGAAATGTCCAAGACTTTCTGGACATGGCTTCGGATTCAGCAGAACAAGCCGCTGCTAAATGGGGAGTACCAGCTTCCGTGTTACTCGCACAATCAGCTTTGGAATCCGGCTGGGGGAAACATGTCAAAAATAATGCATACTTTGGCATTAAAGGCAAATCACCAACTGGAAACAGTACGTCATTTGGCACAACAGAAGTCATCAACGGCAAGGTAATTCATATTAAAGATACTTTTCGTGCATACGCAGATTACGCGGAGTCGGCTGATGATTACGGTCGTTTTTTGAACGAAAACAAACGATATAAACCCGCATTCATTCACACGACTGAGCCAAACCAATTCATCACTGAAATAGCTAAAGCTGGCTATGCAACTGATCCTGATTATGCACCAAAACTTATCCGTCTTATGGAGCGGTATGATTTATATGAATTTGATAAATAAAATATTTTTTATATCTTCAGTTTGTTACTGCCTCTCTGCGCTTGGCTCGGAAAACGATGAAATGGTGCTAAAGGCATATGATGCTATCCATGATAACCGCCTAACGTCAGTCAAGGATGAATGCCTAGCATTTGATGTTGATGATAATAATGATGGTTATATTCTAATCCCTGTTCGCGAGAATCATTCAAAGCCACAATGCGGCGGCGATACTGGAACATCAGCAAAATTATTTGACCTACGCATAAGGAAATCTGATGGTCGGATTTACACAAACCAAGGAAGTGATCCAGATGATTTTAGAGCATTGCCTGCTCCGAATTCAAAATGCAGTGGCGCTAATAGAATAGCGGCTGCAATGCAGAAAAAAATACCGTCTGACAATTCAGGTTATGTCATTCACAATGCTGGGAGAACATATTTTTTTAGTGCACCTGATGAAAGCTGTAAGATTAAAGATCTCTTTTTAGTGCAAGGGGACTTAGTCAACGCTTATGCCGATTATAATGGTTTTTCCTCAATCATGTATTTCACAAAAAATGGCGATCCTGTGTCCGGTTGGATTCATTCAGACACCCTAAAACCCACAAGGGCAGGTATTGGTCCAAAAAAGCCGTAACGAAGGAGTGATAATGAGAAAATATTTCCCATTGGTCTTACTGATCTTAAGCAATCATGCCTTAGCCAGTAAGTTAAGATGCGGCTGGTTACAAAACCCCAGTCCAGCCAATCAGTGGCTCACCGATCGAGACGGTACATGGGATATTTCCTTGCAAGGTGGCTATTCTTCATCTGGAATAGAAAAACTAAAAGATTTTCCGGATGATCAATATGTCAGAACCAATGGAAATTACGGATATGGATGCTCCTGTATCAGGGTCGATGTGAACACCAAAGAGAAAAAAATCACTCAAATATACAGTTCCAAAGTACTCCCACTTGAGCGCTGTCAGTCAGATAAAAAACTCCCACTTCCCTAAACATTTAAGCATACGCGGAGGCATTCCCTCCGCGAGTATTATTTTTTCCGCTTAAAACCGCCCCTTCCAAGCATCCGTCGCTTACTAACGAAAGCCTGATGATTTTAAGATTGCCAAACCTAGCTTTAACAAACATATGAAAAGGTTCGGGGCCATCATGACCTCCAGTCTGGTTAGGCGGCGAAGGTTTTTAACATACAATCACAAAAACTAAGGAATAACTTGAGAAATTGTATTACTTACCAAGTAAAAAATTTTTTATTTCACCCAATCCAGATCATAGACGCAGCATCTCGCGCCCATTATGATGCCGGGCCGCGTCAGGGAGAACTGACGCGGGTTTAACCATTTCACCATTTTAATGATGATTTTTTTGAGGACTTATGGGCAACACTAAGTTGGCTAATCCGGCTCCGCTGGGCCTGATGGGTTTTGGCATGACCACCATTCTGCTGAACCTGCACAACATCGGGATGTTCCCGATGGACGGCGTAATCCTGGCGATGGGCATTTTTTACGGCGGTATCGCGCAAATCTTCGCGGGCCTGCTGGAATATAAGAAAGGCAACACCTTCGGCTTAACTGCTTTCACCTCTTACGGCTCGTTCTGGCTGACCCTGGTCGCCATCCTGCTGATGCCTAAAATGGGCCTGGCAGGCGCGGCAAACGCCCACTTCCTGGGCGTCTATCTGGGCCTGTGGGGCGTCTTTACCCTGTTCATGTTCTTCGGCACCCTGAAAGGCAACCGCGCGCTGCAGTTCGTCTTCCTGAGCCTGACCGTGCTGTTCGCCCTGCTGGCGATTGGCCACCTGGCGGATAACGAAGGCATCGTTCACGTAGCAGGCTGGATTGGCCTGGTGTGCGGCGCAAGCGCTATCTACCTGGCAATGGGTGAAGTGCTGAACGAACAGTTTGACCGCACCATTTTACCTATTGGTGAAAAACACTGATCCCTCTGTCGTGCCCGCCTCGCGGGCACGATATTCCCCCGCCTGCCGAAGCCAAACGCCTAATCCCAGCCCCATCAGCGAGAGCGCGAGTACATACCAGGCAGGCGCCATCGGCGACACCCCCATCATGACCGTGACCACTATCGGCGTCAGCCCGCCGAAAATGGCATACGCGACGTTATAAGAGAACGATATCCCGGTGAAGCGAACCTCCGGCGGGAAGGCGCGCACCATGACGTAAGGCACAGCCCCCACGACGCCCACGCACAGTCCGACCACGCCGTAAAGCAGGAACAGCTGTTCAGGATGACTGCCCGCAAGATGGTAAAACGCCCAGCTCGACGCGGCCAGCAGCAGGCTGCCGACAATAAAGGTCAGGCTGGCACCGAAACGATCCGCCGCCAGCCCGGCGGCCAGACAGCCAAAGCAGAGCATGATTGTCGCAATACTGTTTGCCTGTAAGGTCACGGCAGGGGCGAAACCGTACTGTTTCTGCAGCCACACCGGCGACATCAAAATCACCACCACGATGCCCGCCGACAACAGCCAGGTGAGCAGCATCGACACCACCACCGCTTTTTTATGACGCACCACAACGGCTTTGACCGGCAACTCCTGCGCCAGCGCTTTACGCTGCTGCATTTCGAGGAAAATCGGCGTCTCCTGCAGCCAGCGGCGCAGGTACATTGCCACCAGGCCAAACGCCCCGCCCAGCAGGAACGGAATACGCCAGCCCCAGTCGTGCACGGCCTGCTGCGTCATGCTGGTGTTGACTATCGTCGCCACCACCGACCCCAACAGGATCCCGACGGTCAGCCCCGCCGTTAACGTTCCGCAGGCGATCCCGATGCGGCGGGCAGGAACGTGCTCCGCCACAAATACCCAGGCCCCCGGCACTTCCCCGCCGATGGCCGCGCCCTGAAGAATGCGCATCAGCAGCAGCAATAGCGGGGCGAGAATGCCCATGGAGGCATAGGTGGGCAGCAGGCCGATGGCCAGCGTCGGCACCGCCATCAGCAGGATGCTCAGGGTAAACATCTTCTTACGCCCGACAAGATCGCCAAAGTGGGCCATGACGATGCCGCCCAGCGGACGTGCCAGATACCCGGCAGCAAAGATGCCGAAGGTTTGCACCTGACGCAGCCATTCTGGAATATCCGCCGGGAAGAAGAGCGCCCCCACCACGGCGGCGAAGAAGACAAAGATGATGAAGTCGTAAAACTCCAGCGCGCCACCTAAGGCGGCGAGCGTAAGCGTTTTGTAGTCCTGTCGATTCAGAGGTCGGGTGTTATGTGACATAGCGAACCATTGTGCATGTGTTGTGGATTATTTTTTACAGCAATCGTAAAGAAAAAATTACTATATCGTAAATCCATTTACACGCTACTGCGGCTGGCGCTAATGTCACATTTTAGTAAACTTCAGGAGATTGTCTCGCGGCGTGCGCTTTTAGGACGAAATGCTGCTACCACTTTGTCGTCAGTTTCCACGTACGGCCCGTCAAGCAACTGTATACAATACGGTACACTTGCAAATATGCCGTGCACGATGACGCGACCGTCCTCGGCTTTTAATCCTTCCAGCGTCTCTTTGATCGACTTTGGCTGCCCCGGCAGGTTCAGTATCAGCGCCTGTTTGCGGATCACCCCCACCTGGCGGGAAAGGATTGCCGTCGGGACAAAGTGTAGACTGATCTGGCGCATCTGTTCGCCGAAGCCCGGCATTTCACGGTCGGCGATAGCCAGCGTCGCGTCCGGCGTCACGTCGCGACGCGCGGGGCCGGTTCCACCCGTGGTGAGCACAAGGTGACAGCTCATCTCATCCACCAGCTCACACAGGGTCTGCTCAATGATCGGCTGTTCGTCGGGGATAAGGCGAGTCTGGATCTCAAACGGGGTGGTCAGCGCGCTTGCCAGCCACTCTTCCAGAGCGGGGATGCCTTTATCCTGGTAAACGCCGCTGGAGGCGCGGTCAGAAATCGACACTAAGCCGATGCGTAAGGTATTCATATCCATTCCATTCAAAGAGTACTGATTAAAGGGAATGATACACGCAGAGAGGAAATTCAGACAGGGGACGAAAGAAGTCGCGTGACCGGGAGCCCGGTCACGCAGAATGATTACAGCAGGTCGCCGATCATTTTTTCCAGTTTGCCCTGGTCAACGGCAAACTTACGGATACCGTCCGCCAGCTTGTCTACCGCCATTGGATCCTGGTTGTGCTGCCACAGGAACTCGGATTCAGTGATGCGCTCCGGGCGTGCTTTCACTTCACCAGTGTAGGACAGTTTACGCTCCAGAGTACCTTCGCTTTCTGCCAGCTCTTTCAGCAGCGCAGGCGCGATGGTCAGACGGTCACAGCCAGCCAGCTCGATGATTTCACCGACGTTACGGAAGCTTGCGCCCATAACCACGGTCTCATAGCCGTGCTGCTTGTAGTATTCGTAGATTTCAGTCACGGAAATCACGCCTGGATCTTCAGCCGGTGCGTACTCTTTCTTATCGGTATTGGCTTTGTACCAGTCCAGAATACGGCCCACGAACGGAGAAATCAGGTATACGCCCGCCTCTGCACACGCACGCGCCTGCGCGAAGGAGAACAGCAGGGTCAGGTTACAGTTGATACCCTCTTTTTCCAGCTGCTCTGCCGCGCGGATACCCTGCCAGGTGGAAGCCAGTTTGATCAGGATACGGTCGTTGCTGATGCCCGCGTCGTTGTACAGTTTGATTAGACGTTTCGCTTTGGCGATAGACGCTTCGGTGTCGTAGGAGAGACGCGCATCCACTTCGGTAGAGATACGGCCAGGAACCAGTTTCAGAATTTCCAGACCGATGTTCACCGCCAGTTTGTCGGTGGCATCAACAATCTGCTGCGCGCGGTCGTTGCTCTGCGCTTTCGCCCAGGTCACTGCGTCGTCAATCAGTTTGCGATACTCAGGGATCTGTGCGGCGTTAAGGATCAGAGAAGGGTTAGTTGTGGCATCCTGCGGCTGGTACAGCTTCATTGCCGCGATATCTCCGGTGTCAGCTACGACAGTGGTGAACTGACGAAGGGAGGTCAATTTATCCGTCATGATAGTGTTTCTCTTTTAACGTGCCCTGGATAATTCACGCTACCGACAGCATGCCTGCAGCGGAAAAATGACAGGTTTACTTGTTAGGGGGATGTAACCGGTCTGCCCTGATGATAACACGACGGAGGGGTAGCGCAACCGCAGACAGTGCGCTTAGGCAGAGTATGATAAACTCAAAATATTAACAGGCTGCTAAGCAACAGCATGCCCAATCAGTGGTAGCGCTTACATATTCACGTTGGCATCAACAAGAGGGACGTTAATGCCTGATTTCCTTTTCTTTATTAACGAAGTCCTCTGGGGTTCGATAATGATCTACCTGCTTCTGGGAGCAGGTATCTGGTTTACGCTACGCAGTGGGTTTATCCAGTTTCGCTATATTCGCAAGTTTGGCAGAAGTCTGAAAAACAGCGTCACGCCCCAGCCGGGCGGATTAACGTCGTTTCAGGCGCTGTGTACCAGCCTGGCTGCCCGCCTCGGTAGCGGAAACCTGGCAGGCGTTGCGCTGGCCATCAGCGCCGGTGGGCCAGGCGCGGTGTTCTGGATGTGGGTCACGGCGCTTCTCGGAATGGCTACCTCTTTTGCCGAAAGTTCGCTGGCGCAGCTCTACAAAGAGAAAGACAGAAACGGGCAGTTTCGCGGCGGTCCGGCCTGGTATATGGCGCGTGGCTTAGGAATGCGCTGGATGGGCGTTCTGTTCTCGCTTTTTTTACTGCTCGCGTACGGTCTTATTTTTAATACCGTGCAGTCAAATTCCGTCGCCCATGCCCTGCGCTATACCTTCTCCTGCCCGGAGTGGATCACCGGCATCGGTTTAGCCCTCTTTGTTTTGCTCACCATTTCTGCCGGCCTGAAAGGCGTTGCCCGCCTGATGCAGTGGCTGGTTCCCATCATGGCGTTGCTCTGGGTTGCCGCGAGCCTGGTCGTCGCTGCGCTGCATGCCGACCAGGTTCCGGGCGTGATTGCGACCATCTTTAAAAGCGCCTTTGGCTGGCGTGAGGTGGCCTCAGGCGCGCTGGGTTACACCCTGAGCCAGGCTCTGATGGCAGGTTTTCAGCGAGGCATGTTCTCCAATGAAGCCGGGATGGGCTCCACTCCCAACGCCGCCGCGGCCGCCTCTTCCTGGCCGCCGCACCCGGCAGCGCAGGGTATCGTGCAGATGATAGGCGTGTTTATGGATACCGTTATTATCTGTTCCGCCAGCGCCATGATCCTCCTGCTGGCCGGTCCTGCCGCGCATGACTCGGATATCGACGGAATACAGCTTCTCCAGCAGGCGCTGGTGAACCTGACCGGCGGCTGGGGTTCGGGATTTGTCTCGCTCATTCTGATGCTGTTCGCCTTCAGTTCGATTGTGGTGAATTACCTGTATGCCGAAAATAACCTTATCTTCCTGAAATACGACTCTCGTCCGGCCATCCTCCTGCTTCGCCTGGGCGTAGTACTGATGGTGATCGCGGGCTCCCTTCTGAATATGCCGCTGGTCTGGCAGCTGGCGGATGTCATTATGGCGCTAATGGCAATCACTAACCTGACGGCGATCCTGCTGCTCTCGCCCGTTGTGAACCTTATTGCCAGGGATTATCTTCGCCAGCGCAAGCTGGGCGTTCCCCCGGTATTTGATGCCGCACGCTATCCCGAAATTCAGTCACAGCTTGCCCCCGGCACCTGGGATGATTTGCCCCGGCGATAACAGCTATCGATCAATTCAGGGCGATTTTTTGTTAAAGTCGCTCTAAATTTCCTGCAAGGACTGGATATGCTGATTCTGATTTCACCTGCAAAAACGCTCGACTACCAGAGCCCGCTCGCCACCGAGCGTTATACCCAGCCAGAACTGCTGGACTATTCGCAACAGCTGATCCGCGAAGCGCGCAAGCTCTCTGCGCCGCAAATCGCCTCGCTGATGAGCATCAGCGACAAGCTGGCAGACCTGAACGCGACCCGGTTCCACGAGTGGCACCCGGATTTCACCCCCGCCAACGCGCGCCAGGCGATCCTGGCGTTTAAGGGCGATGTTTACACCGGCCTGCAGGCGGAAGATTTTAGCGAAGCCGACTTTGATTTTGCCCAGCAGCATCTGCGCATGCTGTCGGGCCTGTATGGCGTACTGCGCCCGCTGGATCTGATGCAGCCATATCGTCTGGAGATGGGGATTCGCCTGGAAAACGCCAAAGGCAAAGACCTTTACCATTTCTGGGGCGACATCATCACCGACAAGCTGAACGCGGCGCTGCATGCTCAGGGTGATAACGTGGTGGTTAACCTGGCATCCGATGAGTACTACAAGTCGGTGAAGCCTAAAAAGCTGAACGCGGAGATCGTTAAGCCGGTCTTCCTTGATGAGAAGAACGGCAAGTTCAAGGTCATCAGCTTCTATGCGAAAAAAGCGCGTGGCCTGATGAGCCGCTACATCATTCAGAACCGCCTGACGAAGCCGGAGCAGTTAACGGGATTCAACACCGACGGCTATTTCTTTGACGAGGCGTCGTCAGGGAAAGGTGAGCTGGTATTTAAGCGCCACGAGCAGTAAAACTAAACCCCGCCATCTGGCGGGGTTTTGCGTTAATGGTGCTTCCAGTCCGGGCCCGGACGGTGGTCGTCGTGATGATGGTCGTGTCGGTCATCACGATCGCGATGCTCGTCATGCGGACGCCAATGGTTATCGCGCCAGTCATAATGCGCCTTCCACCAGTCGTGGTCGCGCCAGCGGCCGCCATCCCAGTAATGCCCGCTATTGTCCCGATCGCCAATCTGCAGTTTTACCGCAGGTACGAGAGTAATTTCAGATGCCTGTACCGCCATGGGGGCGACCAGCACCAGAGAAAGCGCGATGAGTGCAGGTTTTAGTGTAGACACAGGTGACTCCTTATTCTTCTTGCCCAACGTGGGCCGATGTAAGGAGAGTACGCGAGGGGAACGGTGGATGTTATTCTCTGCAATCCTAAATGCTAAGTGACCGCATTTATTGGGAATTTCTGCTTTTTTCCTGCAATTTTTCTCCTTAATTTCTTCATAAAAAAAGCCGGGTGGCGCTGCGCTTACCCGGCCTACGGTCATCTCGTCGTTGTAGGCCCGGTAAGGCGTAGCGCCACCGGGCAACAAAATCACGCGCGCGTCATCATCAGATTCCGCAGTGCCGCAAAATCCGCCGGCAGCTCATGAGACAGCAGCGGCAGGTCGGCGCGCTCGGCCAGCTCTTTTGGCAGCGGCAGCGTTTCGCCCAGAATATCTTCCACGCTCTCTTTGAACTTCGCCGGATGCGCGGTGCCCAGGAACAGGCCATATTCACCCGGGTTAAGCTGGTCGCGCAGCGCGCGGTAAGCAATTGCCGCGTGCGGCTCAGAGGTGTAGCCCACCGCTTTCAGCTCGCGCATGGTGGCTTTGGTGGTTTCGTCCGTCACCGCAGCGTAGCCCAGGTCACCCAGACGCCACACCTTGCGGCGGAACAGCTCTTCCACGCGCGGCCAGTTGTTCGGCTGCGACACGTCCATGGCATTGGAGAGCGTCGCCTGCGTAGCGTTAGGCGCCCATTTGCCGTCTTTCAGGAAGCGCGGCACGGTATCGTTGGCGTTGGTGGCAGCGATAAAGCGTTTCACCGGCAGACCGAGAGATTTCGCCAGCAGCCCCGCCGTCAGGTCGCCGAAGTTGCCGCTTGGTACGGAAACTACCAGCTGATTGCGCGCTTCCTGCGGCAGCTGAGCCACCGCTTCGAAGTAGTAGCAGATCTGCGCCAGCAGGCGGCTGATGTTGATGGAGTTCGCCGAGTTCAGCCCCAGCGCGGCCTTCAGCTCTTCATCATCGAACGCCTGCTTGACCAGCGCCTGGCAGGCATCGAAATCGCCGTCGATCGCCACGGTTTCAATGTTGCCGCCGAGGGTGCAGAACAGTTTTTCCTGCAACGGGCTGATCTTGCCTTTCGGATAGAGGATCACCACGCGGACGTTTTTCAGGCCGTAGAACGCGTGTGCCACCGCCGCACCTGTATCACCGGAGGTGGCGGTCAGGATGGTCACCGGCTTGTCGCCGCTGATGTGGGTCAGCATCTGCGCCATAAAGCGGCCGCCGAAGTCTTTAAACGCCAGGGTCGGGCCGTGGAACAGCTCCAGACAACCGACGTCAGGCTCCACCTGCTTAACCGGAGCCGGGAAAGCAAACGCCGCACGCACGCGCTCTTCCAGCAGCTCCTGCGGGATTTCATCGCCAATAAACGCAGACAGAATTTTGGTGCTGCGGGTGACAAAGTCCTGCTTCAGCAGCTCATCGATTTCGGTCAGCTGAAATTCCGGCAGGTCGTGCGGGAAAAACAGCCCCTGATTTTTGCCCAGCCCCTGAGTCACCGCCTGCGCGAAGCTGACCTGCTCGTTATGATCTTTAAGGTTGTAGAGTTTCATTCGTTATCCCAGTACTCGTGCGCCAGCCGTGTCCAGACGGCAAATATGAACAAAGCCTTCCTGATTTTGCAGGTAGTGTTTAGAGAGCCAGTCCGCCACGCGCTGCGCGGTGTCTGGCTTATCGCACAGGGCGAACAGCGTCGGGCCGGAGCCGGAGATGCCGCACGCCTGCGCGCCGATATCCATTGAAGCCTGTCGCGCCTCGTTAAAGCCAGGAAGCAGCTTCGTACGGTACGGCTCGGCAATGACGTCTTTCATCAGCTTCGCCGCCAGCTGCGGCTGACGGGTGTAGCAGGCGTGGATAAAGCCCGCCAGATGACGCCCGTGGGCGATACAGTCCTGGCGACGATACTGCGCAGGCAGGATCGCACGCGCTTCCGCGGTAGAGACCTTGATGCCCGGATACGCCAGCACCCACAGCCACTCATCAAACCCTGGCACCTGCTGGCTGATGATGCCATTTTCTTCAATCATCAGTTGCATGCCGCCGAGGAAGCACGGCGCCACGTTATCGTAATGAATACTGCCGGAGATGCGCCCTTCCAGCTCGCCCATCAGCGCCAGCAGACGGCTATTGTTCAGCGGCTTGCCGCAGTGCTCGTTCATCGCCACCAGCGCGGCGACAACCGAGCAGGCGCTGGAGCCCAGGCCCGAGCCAATCGGCATGCTTTTTTCCAGCGTCATGGCGACCGGCACGTTTTTGCCGATCTCCTGACAGAAGCGCTCCCAGCACTGATAAACGATATTCTCGCGTGGTTCAGGCGGCAGCTTACTGGCGAAACGGCCGACGTTATTCAGGCTGAAGCTTTCTGCCGCCTCAACCGTTACCGTATCGCCCAGCAGCGAACCGTCCACCGGCGTCACCGCCGCACCCAGCACGTCAAATCCGACGCTCATATTGGCGCTGGAAGCCGGGGCATATACTTTAACCATCTTAAACTCCTAACTTCCATGACAGGGTACGCAGCAGGTCGGCAAACACGCCCGCCGCCGTCACATCATTCCCTGCGCCATAGCCGCGAAGCACCAGCGGCAATGGCTGATAATAGTGGCTGTAAAACGCGAGGGCGTTTTCGCCGTTTTTGACTTTATAAAGCGGGTCGTTACCATCCACTTCGGCAATCTTCACCCGGCATACGCCGTCCTCTTCAATGTTGCCAACATAGCGCAATACCTTACCTTCATCACGGGCTTTCGCAACGCGTGCGGCAAAGGCATCGTCAAGCTGAGGTAAATTCGCCATAAAGGTGCTGACATCGCCGCTGGTGTCAAACTCGGTTGGCAGCACCGGTTCAATCACGATATCCGAAAGCTCCAGCTCGCGGCCCGTTTCGCGCACCAGGATCAGCAGCTTGCGCGCCACGTCCATCCCGGAGAGATCGTCGCGCGGATCTGGCTCGGTGTATCCCAGCTCGCGCGCGGCACGGGTGGCTTCCGACAGGCTCATCCCTTCATCCAGCTTGCCGAAGATAAACGACAGGGAGCCGGAGAGGATGCCGGAGAAACGCTGCAATTCGTCGCCCGCGTTCAGCAGGTTTTGCAGGTTCTCGATGACCGGCAGGCCGGCGCCGACGTTGGTGTCGTACAGGAACTTGCGGCGCGACTTGCTCGCCGCCAGGCGCAGCTGGTGATAGTAATCCATCGACGAGGTGTTGGCCTTTTTGTTCGGCGTCACCACGTGGAAGCCTTCGCGCAGGAAGTCGGCGTACTGGTCGGCCACCGCCTGGTTCGAGGTACAGTCAACGATAACCGGGTTAAGCAGGTGATACTCTTTCACCAGACGGATCAGGCGCCCCAGGTTGAACGGCTCTTTCGCCTCTTCCAGCTCCGCCTGCCAGTTCTCCAGGTTCAGACCGTGAACGTTAGTAAGCAGCGCTTTCGAGTTCGCAATTCCGCAGACGCGCAGATCGATGTGCTTTTTCTTAAGCCACTCCTGCTGGCGCTTCACCTGCTCCAGCAGCGCACCGCCGACGCCGCCCACGCCAATCAGGAATAGCTCGATAACCTGATCGGTGTTGAACAGCATCTGGTGAACCACGCGCACGCCGGTAGTGGCGTCATCGTTATCCACCACCACGGAGATTGAACGCTCGGACGAGCCCTGAGCAATCGCCACGATGTTGATATTGGCCCGCGCCAGCGCGGCAAAGAATTTGGCGGAGATACCGCGCAGCGTGCGCATACCGTCGCCAACCACGGAAATCACCGCCAGGCGCTCCTGAATGGAGAGCGGCTCCAGCAGTTCCTCTTTCAGCTCCAGATAGAACTCTTCTTCCAGCGCGCGGCGGGCGCGCAGACAGTCGACCTGAGGCACGCAGAAGCTGATGCTGTATTCGGAAGAGGACTGGGTGATCAGCACCACCGAGATACCGTTGCGTGACATGGCCGCAAAAACGCGCGCCGCCATGCCGACCATCCCCTTCATCCCCGGACCGGAGACGCTGAACATTGCCATATTATTCAGGTTGGAAATGCCTTTCACCGGCAGACCATCTTCATCGCTGCTGGCACCAATCAGCGTGCCTGGCGCCTGTGGGTTACCGGTGTTTTTAATCAGGCATGGGATCTGGAACTGGGCAATGGGGGAGATGGTACGCGGGTGAAGCACTTTGGCGCCGAAGTAGGAAAGCTCCATCGCTTCCTGGTAGGACATCGACTTCAGCAGCCTGGCGTCCGGCACCTGGCGTGGATCGCAGGTATAGACGCCGTCGACGTCAGTCCAGATCTCACAGCAGTCAGCGCGTAAACAGGCGGCCAGCACGGCGGCGGAGTAGTCGGATCCGTTACGGCCCAGCACTACCAGCTCGCCCTTCTCGTTCCCGGCGGTAAAGCCCGCCATCAGGATCATGTGGTCAGAGGGGATTTTGCTCGCGGCAATACGGCGGGTTGATTCGGCAATATCAACGGTAGATTCGAGGTAGTGGCCCGCTGCCAGCAATTTCTCAACCGGATTGATCACGGTAACGTTGTGGCCGCGCGCTTCCAGCACGCCCGCCATGATGGCGATGGAAAGTTTTTCGCCCCGGCAGATCAGCGCCGCGTTGACGCTGTCCGGGCACTGGCCCAGCAGGCTGATGCCATGCAGCACATGCTTGATCTGAGCAAACTCCTGCTCAACGAAAGACTTCAGCTGCGCGAGCGGGAAACCAGGCTGTGCCTCTGCCAGCCCCTGCAGCAGCTCGGCGAAGATACGCTCGGCATCGCTGATGTTCGGGAGTGCATCCTGGCCACCGATGGTCTTTTCAATCATCGCCACCAGATGGTTTGTGATTTTTGCCGGGGCAGAGAGCACGGTCGCAACCTGCCCCTGCCTGGCGTTGCTCTCCAGGATATCGGCAACACGCAGAAAACGTTCTGCATTTGCCACTGATGTACCGCCGAACTTCAACACTCGCATGGTTCTACCTCGTTTCCTTTAGCCGAAAAAAAAGCCCGCACTGTTCAGGTGCGGGCTTTTTTCTGTTTTTCCTGTACGCGTCAGCCCGCATCGTTACCTGTGGTAATGATGATGGTTGTGGTAATGGTGGTGATGCTGATGCGTTTCATGGATGTTGTGTACTCTGTCATTATTATCTGTCTGTGCTGTATTCTTTTAGGGTTAAAGGAACGGGCACCTTAAGTCAATGAATTTTTAATTTGATCACAATTCCACGGACGTTCACGTCACGCTGCGTGACGTTTTATTTTCATCCGAATCCCCCAGCCGCAACCCTCCACGACAGACCATTTCGCCATAGTAAAAACTTATGACAGCATTTTACTCGGCCAATTTTTTTTCAATATCGTGTAGCAAACGGTGCAACATGGCGGTGTCCCGCTGCTCAAGACGTCCAAGGCGCTGCTGTAGCCAGTCGGCCATTTTTTGATCGTCCGCAACGCCAAGGCTCGATAAAAGACGCTCTACCCGAGCACGAAGCGCGGCCAGCTGATTTTCATTGGCGGCTTCTGTCTGGGGTTGAGGGATTTGCATTAGGGAAGCTAATTGATAGCAATAGACCATTACCGCCTGGCCTAAATTCAGGGAAGGATAATCGGCTACCATCGGCGCACCGGTGAGAACGTCCGCCAGCTCAAGCTCTTCGTTGGTGAGCCCGGAATCTTCACGACCAAATACCAGCGCGGCTTTCTCAAGCCACTGGCTTTTCTCTTCCAGCATGGGCACCAGTTCAGCAGGCGTGGCGTAGTAGTGGAACTTCGCCCGGCTGCGTGCTGTGGTGGCAACGGTAAATGAAATGTCATGCAGCGCGTCGGCAAGCGTAGCGTAAGTCGTTATATTATCGAGAATATCCCCCGAACCGTGCGCCACCCAGCGGGCGGCAGGCTCCAGGTGCGCAGTGCTGTCCACAATACGTAAATCGGTAAAACCCATGGTCTTCATGGCACGCGCCGCAGCGCCTATATTTTCGGCTCTGGCTGGAGCGACCAGTACAATCGACAGATGCATTTATGCTCTCTTTTTAATCAGTTAGCGGAGAAAAGTGTGATGCACTTCAACATATTACGCAGCACGAATTTACAAATTTGCAACACAAATCACCGAAATAGCGTTTCATAACAAATTAAAGACGCTAAACTATTTTGTGTCTGAACAATCAGTTAGAATGTTAACAGAAGCCTATTATCCCTATGTTTTATAATGATAATGGCAACGTGAATACCCTGTTCTGATTGGATTCGCTTTGTTTATAAATCAATCTCCGCAACTAGTTGGTTTATTGAAAAATTGTGACAAAGGCTAGCATTCGGCTACGATGATTTCATCAAACTGTTAACGTGCTACAATTGAACTTGATATATGTCAACGAAGCGTAGTTTTATTGGGTGTCTGGTGTCACTTAGCCTGTTATGTTGCTGTTAAAATGGTTAGGATGACAGCCGTTTTTGACACTGTCGGGTCCAAAGGGAAAGTACCCAAGACCAAGCTAATGATGTTGTTGACGTTGATGGAAAGTGCATCAAGAACGCAATTACGTACTTTAGTCACGTTAAGCCGATCATGTTAATTTGCGACATGTATCAGGCAGGTCAGGGACTTTTGTACTTCCTGTTTCGATTTAGTTGGCAATTTAGGTAGCAAACATGCAGACCCCGCACATTCTTATCGTTGAAGACGAGTTGGTAACACGCAACACGTTAAAGAGCATTTTCGAAGCAGAAGGCTACGATGTCTTTGAAGCGACCGATGGCGCAGAGATGCATCAGATCCTTTCTGAAAATGATATCAACCTGGTGATCATGGATATCAACCTGCCGGGCAAAAACGGTCTTCTGCTGGCGCGCGAACTGCGTGAACAGGCGAACGTCGCGTTAATGTTCCTGACGGGCCGTGATAACGAAGTTGATAAAATTCTTGGCCTGGAGATCGGTGCGGATGACTACATCACCAAACCGTTCAACCCTCGCGAGTTAACCATTCGTGCACGCAACCTGCTGTCCCGCACCATGAACCTGGGCACGGTCAGCGAAGAGCGTCGTAGCGTCGACAGCTACAAATTCAACGGCTGGGAACTTGATATCAATAGCCGTTCGCTGATCAGCCCGAACGGTGAGCAGTATAAGCTGCCGCGCAGCGAATTCCGCGCGATGCTGCACTTCTGCGAAAATCCGGGCAAAATTCAGTCCCGTGCAGAACTGCTGAAGAAAATGACCGGTCGTGAGCTGAAGCCTCATGACCGTACCGTAGACGTGACCATCCGTCGTATTCGTAAGCATTTCGAATCGACGCCTGATACGCCGGAAATCATCGCCACCATCCACGGCGAAGGGTACCGTTTCTGCGGTGATCTGCAGGAATAATCCCGCAGTTAACGCATGAAAAACGGCGCATTTGCGCCGTTTTTTTTATTTCCAGATCCGCATTGTGTCGTTATCAGGCTCTGCGGGCGGCGCAGGTCGCTTCGGCTGTGAAAGCGAATACCAGTCGAAATGACGAGTCAGGTACATGACGGCGAACAGCGCCAGCGCGAGAACCGCAGACCCCAACAGCAGTGCACTATCCTCCGAGCGCAGCAGGAACCACATCACCACGTCCAGCCCCAGCAAGGCCAGCACAAACAGTCCGCTGCGCTTCCAGCTTTTCAGCACGGCCTGCAGGTACATTCCGTTCATCGCCGCACCAACCAAACTTGCAACTACCCAGGCTGGCGTAAACCCGACATGTTCTGATAGCGCCAATAGCACCAGATAGAACAGCACCAGCGACAGCCCCACCAGCAGATACTGCATCGGATGCAGGCGCAGCCCGGTTAAGGTCTCGAAAACAAAGAAGGCCATAAACGTCAGCGCAATCAGCAAAATGGCGTACTTGATCGCCCGGTCAGTCAGCTGATACTGATCGGCGGGCGTGGCTACCGTAACGCTGAAGGCGGGGATCGACTCCCATGACGGCGACTCGCTTCCGTTGAACCAGCTCTCAAGATTGTTCGCAAACCAGCTGCTCTGCCAGTTCGCCTGAAACCCGGTGTCACCAATTTTATGCTTCACCGGCAGATAATTACCCATAAAGCCAGGATGCGGCCAGTTGCTGTTCAGCGCCATTTCACTGCTACGTCCTACAGGTACCACGGCAAAACTTCCTGTTCCCGTCAGATTCAGCGAAATATCCATAGCAAACGTTTTTAATTCCAGCGCCTTGTCAGTCAGCGGGATATGGATACCGGGAAGCGCGCCATACACGCCTGTACCCGGCTCCACACTTAGCGTCTCGCCGTTGATACTGGAGACGTTCACCGTGCCAATGCCTCGAGCATCGCCCACGCCAACAACGATAAACGGCTGCCCCAGGGTCATCGACTCCCCTTTCAGCTGCGTCATTTTTTCCGTGTTGAATCGGGCTTTTATGTTGAGGTCGGTATTCCAGATCTGTCCGTCATAGATGCCGATATTTCGCGACTCAACGCGCTGGTTACCCTCAACGCGCAGAGACTCCGGCAGGATAAAATGCATATAGCTTTTCTTGTACTCGACTTTTTTCTCATCCTCTAACTTGTAAAAAACCTCGGTTACCGGGATCGCAATCAGCGGGCCGACCAATTTTTGCGGCCCGCTGGTGCTCTGGCGAAGCGTATTTTCGACATCGTTGCGGTAGCTTTCACGCTCTGAAATGAGGTTACTCACCATAAACAGTGGGACTAACAACAGCAGGATGCACCCCAGCAGGGTGCTTACTTTCCAGAACAGGGGGGATTTCATCATTACGTCTCCTTTGTGATGTGGAGAGCGTAACCAGGCTGTGTGGGGCCAGTTTGAAGTTATGTGAAGGGACGGTGAAGTGTCAGCGTGGCTATCACGCCACCTTCATCACGATTACGCAATGTAATCTCTCCGTGGTGCAGACGCGCCACCTCCTGAACAAACGCCAGCCCGAGTCCGCTACTTTTCAACCCGTTCTCGCGCGGCAGGGAATAAAAGCGCTCAAAAATACGTTCCAGCGCATAATCCGGGATCCCGCTTCCGCTGTCGGTGACGATCAGCCGTATCTGCCCCTGCTCTTCCCGGGCCGCCAGTTCAATGGCGCCGCCCTGTGGGGTAAAATCGATAGCATTGTCCAGTAAATTACCAAGCGCCTGTTCGAGCAGGTCGGGATCGCCTTCAACAAGAAGCGAAGCGGGCTGGAGGGTCAGCGCAATCTCTTTTGCCGCCAATAGCGCCGAACGCGCGTCGGCAAGCCGTGTAAACAGCAGGTCGACGCGGACGGCCTGGGGCGTAATCTCGACCCGATTTTCAAGCCGCGCCTGAGTCAGCAGTTTTTCAACCAGCGACTGCATACGCGCGTTTTGCACCAGAATATTATCGATAAACCGCGCGGACACCTGCGGCGGCGGGTGTTCGGTGAGAATTTCTGCCGCGCCGCGTATGGCGGCTATTGGGCTTTTCAGCTCGTGGGTCAGCGCATGGACATAATGTTCAATGTAGTTTTTCCCCTCAAGGCGAATACGCATATTTTCCAGCGCCTGAGCCAGCTTGTGCAGTTCGCTACTGCCTGGATTAGGCAGCGGGAGAGGCGTATCAGTGGTCACCGAGTCGGCATAGCGCGATAACGTACTGATGGAACGATTGATCCACCAGGCGACGAGAAAACCGATCAGTAAAGCAATGCCAAGCAGCGCCCCGCCTGCCCACAATATCCGTCGCTCGCTGCGGTGAATCACCGGTGCCATCGCGCTGTTCGGTTTTCCCACCGACAGCACGCCGATAATCTTGCCCTGCTCAACAACCGGTGCGGCAACATACATCACCGTGCTCTCCGGATCGTCGGGATAGCTCTGGGTACTGCGCGCGCCGTATTGGCCGCGAAGCGTCAGCCAGACATCGTTCCAGCGAGAGTAATCTTGCCCCACGGCCAGGCCGGCAGAATCAAACACGACGCGGCCCTGCGCATCGGTCATGTAGACGTGATACTCGTTGCGCACCTTATGAATGCCACCGATATTGGCGCGGAAAGGACGCTGATGGAGCTGTAAAAAGGCCTGCGCCAGTCTGCCCTGCTGCGCATTGCCCGAAAGAAGATCCTCACGCCCAACTTCGGCGAGCAAGGTCGCGGTATCGATCAACGTGCCCTCGGTTGCCCTGCGCACGCCGGGCTTCACTTCCTGAACAAAGATCGACAGCACAAACCATGCGGCGATGGCGACGATCAGGAAGTACCCCAGCAGCAAACGCATTCCGATGCGCATTAATAAAGCCCCAGGCTATAGCCCATACCGCGATGGGTGCTGATGGGTGACAGTTCCTCATTCACTGCCCGCAGCTTGGCGCGCAGGGTCTTGATGTGAGTGTCCACGGTACGATCGTAACTGTCGCCGTCTTCGCCCCACACCTTGTCCATTAACTGTTGCCGAGAGAAAACCCGTCCCGGAGCCTGTAGTAACGTTTTAAGCAGCAAAAACTCATAGCGCGTGAGCGGTAATGCTTCACCGCACCAGCTAATTCGCGCGGCAGCTTCGTTCAGCTCAAACTGTCCGATACGCACCGTCTCCGCTGGGGCGGCGGATTTTTGCATCCGCCGTAAAATGGTCCTTACCCGGGCGCACACCTCACGCGGGGAGAAAGGCTTGGCGACGTAGTCGTCTGCGCCCATTTCCAGGCCGAGAAGTTTATCCACTTCGTCACTGCGTGCCGTCAGAAACAGCACGGGCAGTGACGGATGCTGCGCCAGAAGCTGGCGGCAGAGCTCAAAGCCGCTGATGTCCGGCAGCCCGACGTCAAGAATGGCGATCGCCGGAGCCTGCTGGCGCGCCGCCTCCAGCACCGGTAAACCGCGCTCAAACGCTTTTACTGCAAATCCTTCCTGCTGAAGCATGTAGATTAGCGTATCGGCGATACTGGTTTCGTCTTCAACCAGCCAGACTACAGGTTGTTGCATGGTTCATCCCTGAATTAATGCCACGGCATAATCGGCACCGCACTAATGGCGTTTTTCGGTGACCCTTCCACCACTTTATCGGAATACGCCAGGTAGGCCAGGGTGTTGCGTTTTGCATCATAGAAACGCACCACCTGCAGCTTTTTAAACACCAGCGAGGTCCGTTTCTGGAACACCACGTCGCCCTGCGCTTTGCCGTTTTTGATTTTATCGCTCAGCTCAACCGGTCCCACCTGCTGACAGGAGATCGCCGCATCGGAAGTGTCTTCCGCCAGCCCCAGGCCGCCTTTAATACCGCCCGTCTTCGCGCGGCTGACGTAGCAGGTGACGTTTTTCACGTCCGGATCGTCAAACGCCTCCACCACAATTTTGTGGTCCGGACCGAACATTTTGAACACGGTATCGACAGAACCAATCTGTTCCGCCTGCGCCGCACGGCCCGCTACCAGTAACAGGGCAGTAAGAAGCAAAGTCTTGTATTTCATATTGTTACCATTCTTTAAAATTGCATTGAGCGATTATTCAACACGTTAGTCAAAAATGTAGCAAGATCACAGGATTAGAATATATTCACCCAAAATGAGAGAGAAAAGGCATTAATGCGCAAAAAAAACACTGAATGCTAAAACATCAAAAAATGCTATTATCCGCTAACCTGTTATCAGGCACCTGCTGTTTTAAGGATGAGGATAGTATATGGATCAGGCTGGAATTATTCGCGACCTGCTCACCTGGCTGGAAGGTCATCTCGACCAGCCTTTGTCACTGGATAATGTGGCGGCTAAAGCGGGCTATTCCAAGTGGCATCTGCAAAGGATGTTCAAGGATGTCACCGGTCATGCTATCGGTGCCTATATTCGCGCACGTCGTTTATCGAAATCTGCGGTGGCTTTGCGCCTGACCGCGCGGCCAATTCTGGATATTGCCCTGCAGTACCGTTTTGATTCGCAGCAGACCTTCACCCGTGCCTTTAAAAAACAGTTCTCGTTGACGCCAGCGCTCTATCGCCGCTCGCCTGACTGGAGCTCGTTTGGCATGCGTCCGCCGCTGCGCCTGGGCGAGTTCGCGATGCCGAAATACGAAATGGTCACTCTGCCGGAAACCCATCTGATCGGTACAACCCAGAGCTACTCGTGCTCTCTGGAGCAGATTTCTGAGTTCCGCCATCAGATGCGCGTCCAGTTCTGGCGCGATTTCCTGAGCCATGCGCCGGCCATTCCGCCGATCCTGTATGGCCTCAACGAAACGCACCCAAGCCAGGAAAAAGACGACGAGCAGGAGGTGTTTTACACCACCGCGCTGACGCCGGAGCTGGCGAATGGCTACATTCAGGGTTCGAAGCCGGTCGTGCTGGAAGGCGGCGAGTACGTGATGTTCTCGTATGAAGGACTGGGTACGGGCGTCCAGGAGTTTATCCTGACCGTTTACGGGACCTGCATGCCAATGCTGAATCTGAATCGCCGTAAAGGTCAGGATATCGAGCGCTACTACCCGGCGCAGGATGCCAAACCGGAAGAAGGCCCAATCAATCTGCGTATGGAATTCTTGATTCCTGTCCGTCGTTAACGCTGCAGTTCATCAAGCGCAGGGGCATCGAGATGCGAAATGTCCCCTGCCATCTCCACGACCCAGCCCGACGCCAGCCACGCGCTTTCCTGATAATCAATCCGGGAAATGGAGCAGTTACGCAGGCGTAACCGACGCTCAGCGTAAGCCGGTAACCCCAGAATGGTGCTCACCAGGCAGCCGAGCGCGATACCGTGACTCACCAGCAGCGGACGGCTGCCTGCCGGAAGCTTGAGGCATTCCGCCAGCGCGGCATGCATACGCACGCTCAGCTCCTGCATGGATTCCCCTTCAGGAATACGACCATCTTCGGTACCGTTCACCAGCGTGCGGCGCCAGCCCTCTTCCGTTTCCGTCAGCGTATCAATATGGCGCTTTTCCAGCACGCCCATATCCAGCTCGCGCAGGCGCGGCTCAAGCATCACATCGCAGCCGCAGGCGTCGGCAATGATGCGCGCCGTCTGCTGTGTGCGACCTAAATCGCTGGTAATAACGTGGGTAATGCCCAGCGTTCTGGCGCGTTCCGCCACCTGCCACGCTTGCTGCACACCCTTCTCGGTGAGAGGACTGTCTGACTGGCCTTGAATACGTCGCTCGGCGTTCCACTGCGTTTCACCGTGGCGAACAAGGTATACCTGTAACATGCTTTTTTTCCGTTATACTGCGATGAGTTTTTTTGAATCGAGCTTAATTATGCACCATGTTGTCTCTGCTACCACCAATCCTGCCAAAATTCAGGCAATTCTAAAGGCTTTTGAAGAGATTTTCGGCGAAGGATCCTGCCATATTGAGGCCATCGGCGTCGAGAGTGGCGTACCTGAACAGCCGTTTGGCAGCGAGGAAACGCGCGCTGGCGCACGAAATCGCGTGGCAAATGCAAAAGCCGCGGCCCCGAAGGCTGACTACTGGGTCGCCATTGAAGCAGGCATCGACGAAGGCGCAACCTTTAGCTGGGTGGTGATTGAAAGCCGTGAGCAGCGCGGCGAAGCGCGCTCAGCCACCCTGCCGCTGCCGGAGATCATTCTGGAAAAAGTGCGTGCAGGTGAAGCGCTCGGGCCGGTGATGTCACAGTACACCGGCATTGATGAGATTGGGCGTAAAGAAGGGGCGATTGGCGTCTTTACGGCGGGTAAGCTCACGCGTTCAGGGGTTTACCATCAGGCGGTGATCCTGGCGCTGAGCCCGTTTCATAACGCCATTTATCGTTGATCGCTCAATAAGACTGACTCGAGCCACTGGCGCAGCTCAACCGGCGCAGACTTCAGGCTGTTCGATCCACGGGTGATCGTCGCGATGCCCGCGCCCAGCTCGTTTTTCAGCTCGCGCTGGCTCATCTCACCGCGCAATAGCTCTTCAATAATCCGCACGCGCGTGCCCAGCGCCTCACGCTCGTCCGGCGTAAGCATCAGCTGCATGAGGGGTAGGTGCAAATCCTGCTCGTAAGACTGGCGAAGCAGCTCCACAAAACGAAGCCACTCCTGGTGACGCTGTTCGGCCATTGCCGAGGAATACGGGGAATGCTGGGTCATGTTATGCTGCCTCTTGTACTCTTTAGCGAGTACAGCATAACACAACCCATGCCGATCAGTAACGTCTCTGCCACTCGGCATCGCTCATCAGGGTATCTTTCTGCCCCATGAAGTAGCGATAGTAGGCGTCATAGGCCAGCACGTTCTTAACGTAGCCGCGCGTTTCCGAGAACGGAATGCTCTCCACGAACGCCACTGCGTCAATGCGTCCTGCACTGTTGCCAAGCCAGGTGCGCACGCGGCCCGGACCGGCGTTATACGCCGCCGACGCGAAGATGCGGTTATTGCCAAATTGCTGATAGACATACTGCAAATAGCTGGTGCCGATGTTGATGTTGGTATCCGGATCGAGAAGCTGTGACGGGCTGCTGTAACCTGGAATGTTGAACATCTTCACCGTATGCGTCGCCGTCCCCGGCATAATTTGCATCAGCCCGCTGGCACCCACCGGTGAACGAACTTTCGGGTTCCATGCGCTCTCCTGACGGGCAATCGCCATGGCGTAGCTTTGCGGGATATCTTTGCCGCTGGTGTAGCGGTCAAACAGATCTTTATACGCCAGCGGGAAACGCTCTTCGAGATGGTCCCACAGCTTGCCTGAAATCGTCGCCTGCACGCTCAGATCCCACCAGCGATTATCAAACGCATAGCGGGCAAGCTGCGCTTTTTCATCCGTGGTGCGGCTGGTGACCAGATTCGCCCACTCGCTGCGCGCGGTGTTATCCATGTTCCAGTACATCAGCTCGCGCACGCGCGCCATCTCCGGCCCCTGCGTCAGAGCGGGGTGCGCGTTAGCGGGCGCTTTGTCGATCTTAAGCGTGTACTCCTCGCCCAGCCGTTGCGCCGCCGCCATCGGGTAGAACCCGCGCTGCTGCATCAGCGAGTGAAGAATCTCTTTGGCTTCGTCTTCACGACCGCGCTCCATCAGCAGATCGGCCTGCCAGTAGCGCCATTCGTCCTTCTCTTTGGCTTCCATCGGCAAACGCGCGAGCCAGGTGTTGAGGCCACGGCGGTCGCCGGTGCCCAGCGCCATGCGCACGCGGCGCTCGACAAGCGAGGTCGAGTTTGAGCGCATGATCGCATCGTCACGCCAGCGCGCCTGTTCGTCGGTCACGTCCGTGCCCATCAGTCGCCAGGCCACGATGTCGCGCAGCTCCTGGGTTTGATCTTCATTCAGCTGCTGCGCCTGCACCAGCTGCGGGATCATCAGCCGCGCGTTTTCGACATCGTCACGCGCCACGCTGGCAAAAGCTACCGCCGCCATCTGGCGGGTAAAATCGGTCGAGCCCGTGCTGCGGGCAAAGGTCAGGACGCTGTTCGGATCGTTTGCCAGCGCGATAACCGCCGAGGAGATCGTCTGGTAATCGGACGGCATCTGCCCTGCCAGCGCGGTCACCAGACGCGTGTTGCCGGCTTTCATCGCCAGGCGGATGCGCTCAAGGTAGGCCAGCGGATCCTGCTTGCCGGAAGCGCGCCATGCGCCGAACAGGGAATCACAGGCGTTCGGCTGGCTTTTGCCGGTCAGCCACAGATCTTTCGCCCCGGCCCAGGCCTCTTCCTGCTGCCCGGTCGCCCATTTCGCATAGTAGTAATTACACTGCGCTTCGGTGGTATTCGGCTTGTCAGGGCTAAACGCCAGCAGGCCGCGCCAGTCTTCACGCCGCGCCAGCTCATTCACAAAACGAGACTGAAGATTTCGGGCAGGCGGCAGGGTCGGGTTCGCCTGAATGAAATTATTCACGGTGACGGTCGGTTGATTCATGAGATCGTCCGTGATCTGGCGATACTCCAGATACGGATACAGCGGATAATCCTTCAGCGTCGGCATCAGCGCCTGCACGGTATCCATCTGCTTGTTGTCCCACGCCTGTTTAATCTGGGCGTAGCGGTTACGTTGTTCATCCAGTGAATCGGCATGCACCGCCTGGCTTACCGCCATTACGCATACGCTGGCAGCCAGCAGACGCCAGACCACCCGTTTGGCTTTTTCCACAAGCTCTTCCTCATTGTTTTTTCGTCAATTGCAGCGTCTTGCCACGTCAAAGTCACAACAACTTATGCTAACCAGGCATCCAGCAACGCGCCACGTCATGGACACTTTTTTACCTTTCTTGCGCGTTTTAACACTCCCGACGTTCCTGGCTGGGATTAGGGCGTGAAAAAGGCTACACTTCGAGGCTGAAATTCCTTCTCATTTACGATAAAAGAGGCGAAGTCCACGTGGCTCAATTCGTTTATACCATGCATCGTGTCGGCAAAGTTGTCCCGCCGAAACGTCATATTCTTAAAAATATCTCGCTGAGCTTCTTCCCGGGCGCAAAAATTGGTGTGCTGGGTCTCAACGGTGCCGGTAAGTCCACCCTGCTGCGCATCATGGCCGGCATCGATACAGACATCGAAGGTGAAGCCCGTCCGCAGCCAGGCATCAAGATCGGCTACCTGCCGCAGGAACCTCAGTTGAACCCGGAACACACCGTACGTGAATCCGTTGAAGAAGCGGTATCCGAAGTGGTTAATGCGCTGAAAGGTCTGGATGAAGTGTATGCCAAATACGCCGAGCCGGATGCGGACTTCGACAAACTGGCCGCTCAGCAGGGCAAATATGAAGAGATCATCCAGGCGCACGACGGTCACAACCTGAACGTGCAGCTGGAGCGCGCGGCGGATGCCCTGCGTCTGCCGGACTGGGATGCGAAAATCGCGAATCTCTCCGGTGGTGAACGCCGCCGCGTGGCGCTGTGCCGCCTGCTGCTGGAAAAACCAGACATGCTGCTGCTCGACGAACCGACCAACCACCTGGATGCGGAATCCGTGGCGTGGCTGGAGCGCTTCCTGCACGACTTTGAAGGCACCGTGGTGGCAATTACCCACGACCGTTACTTCCTCGACAACGTCGCCGGCTGGATCCTGGAGCTGGACCGCGGTGAAGGTATTCCGTGGGAAGGCAACTACTCCTCCTGGCTGGAGCAGAAAGATCAGCGTCTGGCGCAGGAAGCGTCTCAGGAAGCGGCCCGTCGCAAGTCTATCGAGAAAGAGCTGGAGTGGGTTCGTCAGGGCGCGAAAGGCCGTCAGTCTAAGGGCAAAGCCCGTCTGGCACGCTTTGAAGAACTGAACAACACCGAATACCAGAAACGTAACGAAACCAACGAACTGTTTATTCCACCTGGAGCACGTCTGGGGGATAAAGTGGTTGAAGTAACCAACCTGCGTAAGTCCTACGGTGACCGCGTGCTGATCGACGATCTGACCTTCTCCGTACCGAAAGGCGCTATCGTTGGCATCATCGGTCCGAACGGCGCGGGTAAATCGACCCTGTTCCGTATGATGTCCGGTCAGGAACAGCCAGACAGCGGCTCAATCACCCTGGGTGAAACCGTGAAGCTGGCCTCCGTAGACCAGTTCCGTGACGCGATGGATAACAGCAAAACCGTGTGGGAAGAAGTCTCCGGCGGTCTGGATATCATGCGTATCGGCAACACCGAGATGCCAAGCCGCGCCTACGTTGGCCGCTTTAACTTTAAGGGCACCGACCAGGGCAAACGCGTGGGCGAGCTGTCCGGCGGTGAGCGTGGTCGTCTGCACCTGGCGAAGCTGCTGCAGGTGGGCGGTAACGTTCTGTTGCTCGATGAACCGACCAACGACCTGGATATCGAAACCCTGCGCGCACTGGAAAACGCCCTGCTGGAGTTCCCGGGCTGCGCCATGGTTATCTCGCACGACCGCTGGTTCCTGGACCGTATCGCGACCCACATCCTGGACTACCAGGACGAAGGTAAAGTGGAGTTCTTCGAAGGTAACTTCACCGAATACGAAGAGTACAAAAAACGCACGCTGGGCGCAGACGCGCTGGAGCCGAAGCGTATTAAGTACAAGCGTATTGCGAAATAAAAGCAAAACGGCAACCTCGGTTGCCGTTTTTTATTCAGGGTGAGGGCATCAGGCCGCACAACATCACCCACCCACGTAATACCGCTTCACCTCATCAAACTGCATCGCAAACTCGATATAGCTCATCAGCGCGGGCGAATTCAGCTTCCGGCTCGGATAGGCCAGCCAGAGATCGTTACCTTCAACGCGCCATTCCGGCAGCACCTGAACCAACGCCCCCTTTTCGATCTTATCTTCCAGCAGAAATGCGGGTAACAGCGTGATCCCCGCCCCGGCAATCGCGCATTCGCGGGCGTACACCAGATTATCGGTCATGTGGCCGTTGTCCGGCAGGTAGCGGTAATCCTCACCCTCGCTTCGCAGCAGCCATTCCGACCACGCCCGGTGCGTAATACAGCGGTGCTCCACCAGCTGTCGGGGATGGATTAACGGCTCCCGGCGTGCCAGATAATCCGGCGAGGCCAGCATGTAGCGCGGGCAGTGCCCGATCATTCTGCCTATCAGAGAGGAGTCCTGCGGCTTGCCGGTGCGCAGCGCCACGTCAAAACCGGACTCGACCAGGTCCACCACGTCGTCAGAGATCGATACATCGAGCGACACGTCAGGATAGCGAAGCTGGAACTCGGCATTCATATGCGCCAGCAGGGTCGCGCCAATCCCCGCCGGGCAGGTAATACGCAGCCGGCCGCTGGGGTTTTCACGCAGGCGCTGAATGGCATACTCCGCCCGCTCGCTGGCCGCCAGCATCTCGCGACAGTGCACCAGATAGTGCTCGCCCGCAAAGGTCAGGCTGATCCTGCGTGTGGTGCGGTTTAGCAGACGGATCCCCACCTGCTGCTCCAGCTGGCTGATCCGCTGGCTGACGCTGGATTTCGGCAGTTCGGCTTTCTGCGCCGCCGCGGTAAAACTGCCCATTTCCGCCACCAGCGCAAACAGCGCCATATCCTGCAGCTGTTTAAACATGATTGTTCACCCTGTACGAACGCTGAGTTCATGATTGTCCATCTTATCATGCGGCTGGCCACTTAATAGACTAGCCTCAACAAAACGCATTCCATTGAGGAGCACACCATGTCAGTGAAAGCCATTGCCGTTAACCCAGAAAATCCGTCCACCTTCATTGAAATCACCCCGCCGATGCCGACGCCTGGCGAACACGATCTGCTGGTAGAGGTGAAAGCCGTATCGATTAACCCGGTTGATACCAAAGTGCATGCAGGCATCGCCAAAAATGGGCTGAACGAGCCGCGAATTCTGGGGTGGGATGCCAGCGGGGTCGTCAAAGCCGCTGGAGCTGGCGTCACCGGCTTCAAACCAGGGGATGAGGTGTGGTACGCGGGCGACATCACCCGCCCGGGCAGCAATACCACTCATCAGCTGATAGATGCGCGCATTGTCGGCCACAAGCCTGCCAGCCTCGGCTGGGCGGCAGCCGCTGCGCTACCCTTAACTGCACTCACCGCGTGGGAAGGTCTGTTTGAACGGCTGAACATTCAAGATGCCGAAGCGGACAAAACCCTGCTGATCATCGGCGGCGCGGGCGGCGTGGGATCGCTGGCGATCCCGTTTGCGAAGCACAACAGCAAGGTGAAGATTATCGCAACCGCTTCACGAGAAGATTCCGCCCAATGGTGCCGCGATCGCGGTGCTGACGTAGTGGTCAACTACCGCGATCTAAAAGGCGAGCTGGCGAAGCAGGGGCTTACCTTCGTGGATTATATTTTCATCCTCAACGACACCGACGGGCATTGGGATGCGGTCAGCGAACTGATTGCGCCGCAGGGGCATATTTGTTCCATCGTTGAGAATGAACATCCGCTGAACCAGGACAAGCTGAAGTCCAAATCCGCCGCCCTGCACTGGGAGTTTATGTACACCCGCAGCATGTACCAGACGGCTGATATGGCGCGTCAGGGTGAGATCTTAAATGAGGTGGCGAAGCTGGTGGATAACGGCGTGGTGGAAAGCTCGCTCAGCGAAACGCTGCACGGGCTGAGCGTAGAAAGCATTACCGAAGCGCACCGTAAGGTGCTGGAGGGGCATATGCGCGGGAAGGTGGTGGTTGAGTTCTGAGGTATTCCCCCCTCACCCCAAAAGGGCGAGGGGGAAGTTATTACCCCTGCTCCCCCATCATCTCCTTCACCAGCTCGACGCAGCGCAGGAAGCGGGTGTCATAATCCGACTCTTCCACATGCACAAACTCAACGTTGTTCTCGTTAAGCATCTCCACCAGCATGGTCTGGAACTCGCGCCTGTCCACCGAGCTGCCGAGGCTGCGCATGCCGTCGGCCACCCACGGGGTGTTGTTTTCCAGCAGGATCACCAGGTCAAAGCGGTATTCGTCAATCAGCGCCTGCACGAACGGGTGCTCGCGCCCCTCGTACTTTTTACAGAACGCCTGCGTGGTGACGAAATCGGTATCAATAAACGCCACTTTGTTAGCGTATTTCACCGCGAAATCAATGTACTGGGCGTGCCCGAGCGCGATTTTATCGTAGTCGGAATACTGCAGTGCCATCTCGTCGCCGCCGAGGTGAGAGAAGACGTAATCGCGTCCATACTCCCACGCGCTGGTGGTGTTGAAGATGTTCGCCAGCTTGTTGACCAGCGTTGATTTACCGCTCGACTCGCCGCCCAGAATAGCCACCGTACGCACGAAGAACGGCTTCACTTCGGTCGGAATATAATCCCAGTAGCGGAACGGGTTCTCGCGGATCTGCGCCCCGCTGATGTTCATAAAGGTGCGTTTCGGGTCGATCAGCACCGTCTCGATGCCCAGATGCTCGCGGAACTGCGGCGCGTCGGACTCTTCAGAGGTGTAGATCCAGTTAGGTGCAATGCCCTTCTCTTCCATAAACGCTTTGATGCCGTTGCTCCACACGTCCCAGCCGTGCGGGTACGGCTCCATGCCCTCTTCGTTAAAGGCATGAATGCGAATGTTTTTCTGGTACTTAAAGGTCTGAAGCAGCCAGCGCAGGCGGTCCGGTACGGTGGGCTGCTGCGACATGGCGCTGTCTTCAAAGAGCTGGCGATCGCGCGTTTCGTCATAGCCCATGATGATGTGCAGCTCGTCCACCTGGCTACAGGCGCGCTGGATCAGATAGATATGCCCGGTATGCAGCGGATAAAACTTGCCGAACACCACGCCGATGTTCTTTTGCATTCGCGGGAACTCCAGCCCCAGAAAGCGGTGCAGCGCTTCAAGCTTCTGCGCGCTGGGGCTTTTGATTTTGGCGTTCAGCAACTGGCTCAGGTAGCCTTTGGTCATGCCGCTGGCGTCCGCCACCTGCTGCAGCGTGCAGCCCTTCTGGCGGATCGCGGTCTTGATGTAGTCAAATGATGACATAAATTACGGTGCCTCCTGCAAAATCGAATACGTAATTATAAGTCGTCAAAGACATTTAACGCATCTGCGAGTTTCTTAACGCCAAAGACCTGCATCCCTTCCGGGATTTTTTTCGGCACGTTGGCGGCGGGAACGATCGCCCGACGGAAGCCGTGTTTTGCCGCTTCGGAGATACGCTCCTGGCCGCTGGGCACCGGACGGATTTCCCCGGCCAGACCCACTTCACCGAAGACGACCAGATCCTGCGGCAGCGGTCTGTCGCGCAGGCTGGAGACCATCGCCAGCAGCAGCGCCAGGTCCGCGCTGGTCTCAGTGACTTTCACCCCGCCAACCACGTTGACGAACACATCCTGATCCGCCATTTGCAGGCCGCCGTGACGGTGCAGCACCGCCAGCAGGATCGCCAGGCGGTTCTGCTCCAGACCGACCGCCACGCGTCGCGGGTTACCCATCATCGAGTGATCCACCAGCGCCTGAATTTCAACCAACAGCGGGCGCGTCCCTTCCCACAGCACCATTACCGAACTGCCGGAGGTGATCTCATCGCCGCGGCTCAGGAAGATGGCCGACGGGTTGCTGACCTCGCGCAGCCCCTGCTCGGTCATAGCAAACACGCCCAGTTCGTTAACCGCGCCAAAGCGGTTTTTGTGGCTGCGCAGGGTGCGGAAGCGGGAATCCGCGTCGCCGTCGAGCATCACCGAGCAGTCGATACAGTGTTCGAGCACCTTCGGACCCGCCAGAGAGCCATCTTTGGTAACGTGGCCGACCATCACAATCGCCACGCCGCGCGTTTTGGCAAAGCGCGTCAGGTAAGCGGCGGTCTCACGCACCTGCGCCACGCTGCCCGGCGAGGACTGAATGTCCGCCATGTGCATTACCTGGATGGAGTCGATCACCATCAGCTTCGGCTGCTCTTCTTCGGCGATCATGCAGATCTGCTCGATGCTGGTTTCCGACAGCATGTTCAGGTTACCGGTCGGCAGGCCGAGACGGTGAGCACGCATCGCCACCTGCTGGAGGGATTCTTCACCCGTCACGTACAGGGTTTTCATCTGTTCGGCGAGCTTGCAGAGCGTTTGCAGCAGCAGGGTCGATTTCCCCGCCCCCGGGTTACCGCCGATCAGAATCGCGCTGCCCGGCACCACGCCGCCGCCGAGCACGCGGTCAAACTCTTTGAAGCCGGTGGAAAAGCGCGGCAGCGCTTCCAGGCTGATATCAGAAAGCTTTTGCACCTTCGACACGCCTGCATTGCCCGCATAGCCGCTCAGGCGCTCATTGCGGGCCACGCTCGGCGAAGCCGCCACACCACGCACTTCGGTGATGGTGTTCCAGGCATGACAGGCGCTGCATTGCCCCTGCCAGCGCGGATAATCCGCACCACATTCATTACAGACAAATGCGCGTTTTGGAGCTTTCGCCACGGTTTACCTCGTTATTTCTGATTAAGGCTGCCGGAGAGAATGCAGAACACTCCCATCAGGTCAGCGTGACGGATAGTGACTTCCGTCTTTTCATTCACTTTTGGTTTGGCATGGTAGGCAATGCCAAGGCCAGCCACTTTGATCATTGGCAGATCGTTCGCGCCGTCGCCAATGCCGACGGTCTGCTCGACCGGAATCTCATACTTTTCCGCCAGGCGCGTCAGGGTATTGGCTTTGTACTGGGCATCCACAATATCGCCGATCACCTGGCCGGTCAGCTTGCCGTCCATGATTTCCAGCTCGTTAGCGACCACCGTGGTCAGATGCAGTTTCTCACGTAGATAATCCGCAAAGAAGGTAAAGCCACCGGAGGCGATCGCCACTTTCCAGCCGAGGGACTGGAGCTTCAGCACCAGCTGCGTCAGCCCCGGCATCAGCGGCAGCACGTCGCGCACCTGGCGCAGGATGTTAGCATCGGCCCCTTTCAGGGTCGCCACGCGCTGGCGCAGGCTGGCGGTGAAGTCCAGCTCGCCGCGCATCGCACGCTCGGTGACTTCCGCCACCAGCTCGCCGCTGCCTGCCAGTTTAGCAATCTCGTCAATACATTCGATCTGAATAGCGGTGGAGTCCATGTCCATCACCAGCAGACCCGGCGTTTTCAGGTGCGGAATTTTGCCGAGAGGCGCTACGTCCAGCCCGGCGTCATGCGCCAGACGCGTGGCGCGCTGCGTCAGGGAACCCGCGAGGCGAATGACCTGGTAATCTTCCACGCACCAGGCGGCAACAATGACCATCGCCGCGCCCAGTTTGGTTTGATACTGGGTCAGGCGTTGCTTATCCAGACCGCGTCCATAGAGGAGCCAGCCGCTACGGCCAGCGTGGTAATCCAGAGGCATCACCTCATCGCCACTTAACGAGAGCGGCAATCCTGGCCATAAAGAGACATCCGTTGGCAGGTCACACCAGGTAATGTTCGGCATTAAAGCTCCTGTAATTTTGTTCGCGCCGGAAGGTTCCAGAGGGAAAATAACGCATGAGGCTACCCTGTAACCATCACTTCTGGCAACATTAAGCCCTAAATTTTCAGCAGGTGGAATATGGCTCGCGCAAAACTGAAATTCCGGCTTCATCGCGCCGTGATTGTCCTGATCTGTCTCGCACTGTTAGTCGCATTGATGCAAGGGGCATCGTGGTTTAGCCAGAATCATCAGCGGCAGCGCAACCCGCAGTTTGAAGAGCTGGCCCGTACCCTGGCGCGTCAGGTGACGCTCAACGTTGCGCCCCTGATGCGCAATGAAACGCCGGACGATAAGCGGATAGGCCAGGTCTTGCGTCAGCTCACGGAAAACAGCCGCATTCTGGATGCGGGCGTGTACGATGAAAAAGGCGACCTGATTGCCCGCGCCGGTGAGCAGGTCGACGTGCGCGACAGGCTGGCGCTGGACGGCAAAAAAGCCGGAGGCTATTTCAACCAGCAGATTGTCGAACCCGTTCAGGGTAAAAATGGCCCGCTGGGGTATCTGCGCCTGACGCTGGATACCCACACCCTGCCAACAGAAGCTAAGCAGGTGGATAACACCACCAATATTCTGCGCCTGATGCTGTTACTCTCGCTGGCGATTGGCGTCGTGCTGGCGCGCACGTTGCTTCAGGGCAAGCGTACCCGCTGGCAGCAGTCGCCGTTCCTGCTGACCGCCAGCAGGTCGGTTCCCGAAGACGAAGAGAGCGAGAAGAAGGAATAGTGATAAAGTAGGCGAAAGATATGGAAAAGGAACTCTGCCATGACGACGTTACGCCTGCTTATCTCTGACTCTCACGATCCCTGGTTTAATCTCGCGGTTGAAGAGTGCATCTTCCGCCAGATGCCCGCCACCCAGCGCGTCCTGTTTCTCTGGCGTAACGCCGATACGGTGGTCATCGGCCGCGCGCAAAACCCGTGGAAAGAGTGCAACACCCGGCGTATGGAAGAGGACAACGTCCGCCTGGCGCGCCGGAGCAGCGGCGGCGGCGCGGTATTTCACGATCTGGGCAATACCTGCTTTACCTTTATGGCGGGAAAACCGGAGTACGACAAAACCATCTCAACGTCCATCGTCCTCAACGCGCTCAATGCGCTCGGCGTGACGGCTGAAGCTTCGGGGCGAAACGATCTCGTGGTCAAAACGCCCGAGGGCGACCGCAAGGTCTCCGGCTCCGCCTATCGCGAAACGCTGGATCGCGGATTCCACCACGGCACCCTGCTGCTGAACGCCGACCTGAGCCGTCTGGCAAACTACCTGAATCCTGACAAGAAAAAGCTTCAGGCTAAGGGCATCACCTCCGTGCGCGGACGCGTGGCGAATCTGGTGGAGCTGCTGGCGGGGATTACGCACGAGCAGATTTGCGACGCGATTCGTGAAGCGTTCTTTGAACATTACGGCGAGCGCGTGGATGCGGAAGTGATTTCGCCGGATAAGACCCCGGATCTGCCCAACTTCGCCGAAACCTTTGCACGCCAGAGCAGCTGGGAATGGAACTTCGGCCAGGCCCCGGCGTTTTCACACCTGCTGGACGAACGTTTTACCTGGGGCGGCGTGGAGCTGCACTTTGACGTGGAGAAAGGCCACATTACCCGTACGCAGGTGTTTACGGACAGCCTCAACCCGGCACCGCTGGAAGCGCTGGCGGCCCGCTTGCAGGGCTGTTTGTATCGGGCGGATATGCTGCAGCAGGAGTGCGACGCGTTAATGGGGGATTTCCCGGAGCAGGAACAAGAGTTGCGGGACTTATCGGCATGGATTGCGCAGGCAGTACGCTAGTAAAAAAGCCCGCTGGCGCTGCGCTTAGCGGGCCTGGAAAACCGTAGGCCGGGTCAGGCGAAGCCGCCACCCGGCACAACAGCTCTTACTCTTTATCGCCCAGCAGAACGGATTCCAGCGCGATTTTGATCATGTCGTTGAAGGTGGTCTGACGCTCGGCAGCGGTGGTCTGCTCGTGGGTACGGATGTGGTCAGACACGGTGCAGATGGTCAGCGCTTTCGCACCAAACTCAGCCGCCACGCCGTAGATACCCGCCGCTTCCATTTCCACGCCCAGGATGCCGTATTTTTCCATCACATCGAACATGTCGCCTTCTGGCGAGTAGAACAGATCGGCAGAGAACAGGTTGCCCACGCGCGCGTCAACGCCCAGCGCTTTTGCCGCGTCAACCGCGTTACGCACCATGTCAAAGTCAGCGATTGCCGCAAAGTCATGATCCTTAAAGCGGATGCGGTTAACTTTAGAGTCGGTACATGCGCCCATGCCGATCACCACGTCACGCAGCTTAACGTCCATACGCACCGCACCGCAGGAGCCTACGCGGATGATTTTCTTCACGCCGAAATCGGTGATCAGCTCTTTGGTGTAGATGGAGCAGGACGGGATACCCATGCCGTGGCCCATAACGGAGATTTTGCGGCCTTTATAGGTACCGGTGAAGCCCAGCATGCCGCGAACGTTGTTCACTTCACGCACGTCTTCGAGGAAGGTTTCTGCAATGTGCTTCGCGCGCAGCGGGTCGCCCGGCATCAATACGACGTCAGCGAAATCACCCATTTCTGCATTAATGTGAGGAGTTGCCATCTTCAGTTCCTTTTACATTGTTGTTTTTGCCGGGTGGCGGCTACGCTTTACCCGGCCTACATTCTGTTCTCCCTCTCCCTGTGGGAGAGGGCCGGGGTGAGGGCATCAGGCCGCACCCAATCCGTTTAGAACATGGCCTTGCCATATTCCATGTCAGACGTACCAAAGTATTTCGCCAGGGTCTGGCCGATGTCCGCGAAGGTTTCACGGTGACCCAGCGAGCCCGGCTTCACTTTCGGGCCGTACACCAATACCGGAATGTGCTCACGGGTGTGGTCGGTACCGGTCCAGGTTGGGTCACAGCCGTGGTCTGCGGTCAGGATCAGAATATCATCTTCCCCCACCAGCTCCATCAGCTCCGGCAGACGGCGGTCAAACAGCTCCAGGCCCGCAGCATAACCGGCTACATCGCGACGGTGGCCCCAGGAGGAGTCGAAGTCCACGAAGTTGGTGAAGACAATGGTCTTATCGCCCGCTTCTTTCATCTCTTTGATAGTGGCATCGAACAGCGCATCCAGACCGGTCGCTTTTACTTTTTTGGTGATACCGCAGTTGGCGTAGATATCCGCTATTTTGCCCACGGACACCACGTGACCGCCCTTCTCGTCAACCAGCTTCTGCAGCACGGTAGGTGCCGGTGGCTCAACGGCCAGGTCATGACGGTTACCGGTACGCTGGAAGTTACCCGCTTTGTCGCCGATAAACGGACGTGCGATAACGCGGCCAATGTTGTAGCCGCCTTCGGTCAGCTCTTCACGGGCGATTTCGCACAGCTCGTAGAGTTTATCCAGGCCAAACGTCTCTTCGTGGCAGGCAATCTGGAACACGGAGTCAGCAGAGGTGTAGAAAATCGGCTTGCCGGTTTTCATGTGCTCTTCGCCGAGCTGATCCAGAATCACGGTGCCGGAAGAGTGGCAGTTACCGAGGTAGCCCGGCAGGTTGGCACGCTTCACCAGCTTATCGAGCAGCTCCTGCGGGAAGCTGTTCTCGTGATCGGAGAAGTAGCCCCAGTCAAACAGCACCGGCACACCGGCGATTTCCCAGTGACCGGAAGGGGTATCTTTCCCGGAAGAGAGCTCGTGCGCCCAGGCGTAGGCGCCCACCACTTCCGCGTTGCCGTCCATACCGGCTGCGATTTTACCGGTAGAGCCTTCATGCGCTTTTACCAGCCCGAGGCGGGTCAGGTTAGGTAGAGTCAGAGGGCCTTTACGACCGTTGTCCGCTTCGCCTTTTGCACAGGCTTCCGCGATGTGACCCATGGTATCGGAACCCACGTCACCAAAACGTTCTGCATCTTCGGTTGCGCCGATGCCGAATGAGTCCAGCACCATAATAAATGCACGTTTCATAATTGTTCTCCGTACTTAGTGCTTCATAAAAATGCGATCAGATCAGTATACCGCTATTCAGTGATACGACGATAGACCGTCGGTGTGGTTTCCGGTGCTTTATCGTCAAGAGATATTGCCGCTTTCACCGCTTTCGCCGCGTCCTGCCAGCTGGCTTCGTCTTTCGCGTGGATCACCGCCAGCGGACGTTGGCCGTCGACGCTGTCGCCCAGACGGGCCATGTCGGTAAAGCCGACGCTGTAATCAATGGTGTCCGATGCCTGACGACGACCACCGCCCATAGATACAACAGCCATGCCAAGCGCGCGGGTGTCCATGGCGGAGACAAAACCTTCGCCATCCGCATAAACAGCTTTGCTGAGCATCGCGGTCGGCAGGTATTTCGCGTAGTTTTCGACGAAATCGGTCGGGCCTTTCTGCGCCGCCACCATGCGGCCAAAGATCTCCGCCGCTTTGCCGTTGTCCAGCACCGCCTGCAGTTTCGCGCGGGCTTCCGCGTCGTCTTTGGCCAGCTTGCCGGAGATGAGCATCTCAACGCACAGCGCCATGGTGACATCGAACAGGCGCGGGTTACGGTATTCGCCTGTGAGGAACTGCACGGCTTCGCGGACTTCAACCGCGTTACCGGCGCTGGAGGCCAGCACCTGGTTCATGTCGGTCAGCAGCGCGGTGGTGCGCACGCCCGCGCCGTTGGAGACGCCAACGATCGCTTCGGCAAGCTGAGCAGAGAGTTCATAGGTCGGCATAAACGCGCCGCTGCCCACCTTCACGTCCATCACCAGCGCGTCCAGCCCTTCCGCCAGTTTTTTGGCGAGGATAGAGGCGGTGATCAGCGGGATGGAGTCTACGGTGGCGGTAATATCACGCGTCGCGTAAAAACGCTTGTCTGCCGGAGCAAGAGAGCTGGTCTGGCCGATAATCGCCACACCAACGTCTTTAATAATATCGCGGAAGCGATTGTCATCCGGGAAGATATCGAAGCCCGGAATGGCTTCCAGTTTGTCGAGCGTGCCGCCGGTGTGGCCCAGGCCGCGCCCGGAGATCATGGGAACGTAACCGCCGCAGGCTGCCACCATAGGGCCGAGCATCAGCGAAGTCACGTCGCCCACGCCGCCGGTGGAGTGTTTGTCCACAATCGGGCCGTTGAGGTTGAGGCTTTTCCAGTCCAGAACGGTTCCTGAATCTCGCATCGCCATGGTCAGCGACACGCGCTCAGGCATCGACATATCGTGGAAGAAAATGGTCATCGCCAGGGCCGCAATCTGCCCTTCTGAGACGGTGTTGTCACGAATGCCGTTGATGAAGAAGCGAATTTCTTCGTCGCTTAAAGCAAGACCATCACGTTTTTTACGAATAATTTCTTGTGCGAGAAACACGGTAACCTCCATGCGGAATCGGGTGAATGGCGGCGGGTACGCTTACCCGCCCTGCGATCCTGTAGGCCGGATAAGCGAAGCGCCATCCGGCATTGTCTGGCAATCAGTAGCTGCTTGCGCTTTTACCGTCGCCGTGACCCAGCGCCTTCAGCAGGCTTGCCAGCAGGCTGGACGCGCCGAAGCGGTAGTGGCGGGAGTCAGCCCACTCAGCGCCAAACAGTTCGTCGGCAATCGCCAGGAACTGCTGCGCGTCTTCCGCGGTACGTACGCCGCCCGCAGGTTTGAAGCCCACGGTTTTGGACACGCCCATATCGCGGATAACTTCCATCATGATGCGCGCGCTTTCCGGGGTCGCATTAACCGGCACTTTACCGGTAGAGGTTTTAATGAAATCCGCACCGGCTTTGATGGAGATTTCTGACGCCTTACGAATCAGGGCCTCTTCTTTCAGCTCACCGGTTTCGATGATCACTTTCAGCAGCACGTTTGCCGCCGCACACGCGTCTTTACAGGCTTTCACCAGGTCAAAACCGACCTGCTCGTTGCCGGCAATCAGCGCGCGGTACGGGAACACCACGTCAACTTCGTCTGCGCCGTAGGCAATTGCCGCGCGGGTTTCCGCCAGCGCAATCTCAATGTCGTCATTGCCGTGCGGGAAGTTAGTCACGGTTGCAATGCGCACGTCCGGCGTGCCCTGCTCTTTCAGCGTTTTGCGCGCAATCGGGATAAAGCGCGGGTAGATACAGACGGCGGCGGTGTTACCCACTGGCGTTTTTGCCTGATGGCACAGGGCGATGACTTTTTCATTGGTGTCGTCATCGTTCAGGGTGGTCAGGTCCATCAGCTTCAACGCGCGCAGGCTGCTTGCAGTTAAATCGGTCATAACATTCTCCAACGGCAGTGCCGTATAAATTTTACCTTGCGGGTCTGTGAGTATTCTAACATTCACCCGCATCCACACTTCGACATTCATCACAGTTAATGAAAACTGCGTACAAATTTGCATTACTGTAATGAGATCTTGTTCAAACTTTAGCGTGCAAATTGCTGACTAAAGCAGCGATACCCCTTGTTGGATCAAAAGCGCCGGCAGGCTGGCTTCCTACAATCCGTTCATCATCCGCAGAACATTCAAGGAAGCGAACATGCCCGACGCCCTGCAACAACGTTGCCAGCACATTGTGACAAGCCCGGTGTTAACCCCGGAGCAAAAACGTCATTTTCTGGCGCTGGAAGCGGAAAATTATCTGCCCTACCCGATGCTATCTCCGGCCGCCCGCGCCGCGCTGGACGAGGGGTTTATCTGCGACATGTACGAAGGTCATGCCCCCTACAAACCGCGTTACGTGCTGCCGGATTATGAAAAATTCCTGGCTAACGGTTCGGAATGGCTGGAGCTGGAAGGCGCGAAAGATCTTGATGACGCCCTCTCTCTGTTAACTATTCTCTATCACCATGTTCCTTCAGTGACATCAATGCCGGTCTATCTGGGGCAGCTTGATGCACTACTGAACCCGTATGTTAGAATTCTAACACAAGAAGAAATCGATAGCCGAATAAAACGTTTCTGGCGCTATCTCGACAGAACGCTGCCCGA
Organism: Enterobacter cloacae complex sp. P12RS; assembly: GCF_014895875.1. Lineage (NCBI taxonomy): Bacteria > Pseudomonadati > Pseudomonadota > Gammaproteobacteria > Enterobacterales > Enterobacteriaceae > Enterobacter > Enterobacter cloacae complex sp. P12RS. The sequence goes on along the minus strand of NZ_JADBQO010000018.1, from coordinate 63,037 downwards.
TGCGTTTATGCACGCCAACATCGGGCCCGCCGACGGCCCTGTCACCCGTGCCATTCTGCGTGCAGATGCTGAACTGAAGCAGGTTGCGCCCAATCTGACCTTTATCTACGATCCTGAGATCACCCCAGACGATTTACTGCTTGAGGTGGCAAAAAACATTTGTGAATGCAGCAAACCGCATATTTCAAACGGCCCGGTGAATGATAAAATTTTCACAAAAGGCCGTTTTGGCGTGGTGAGCTGTTACAACTCTCTGCCGCTGGCGGGCGGTGGCAGCACCCTGGTGCGCCTTAACCTCAAGACAATCGCCGAACACAGCACATCCATTGACGACTTCTTCACCCGCACGCTACCGCACTACTGCCAGCAGCAAATCGCCATCATCGATGCGCGCTGCGATTTTCTGTACGGGCAATCCGGCTTCTTTGAGAATAGCTTCCTGGTGAAAGAGGGGCTGATTGATGCCGATCGGTTTGTGCCGATGTTTGGCATGTACGGTCTTGCCGAAGCGGTGAACGTACTGTGTGAGAAAGCAGGCATGGCGGGGCGTTACGGGAAAGACGAGCAGGCCAACGCGCTGGGTTATCGCATCAGCGAACAGCTTGCGGCGTTTGTTGAAAATACGCCGCTGAAGCACGGCTGGAAGCATCGCGCGATGCTGCACGCCCAGTCAGGCATCAGCTCCGATTCGGGCACCACGCCGGGGGCGCGTCTGCCGTACGGTGACGAGCCGGATCCTGTCAGTCATCTGCTGGCCGTAGCGCCGCACCATAAACACTATCATTCCGGGATCAGCGATATTTTAACGCTGGATGAGACGGTAAAACGCAATCCGCAGGCGGTGGTTCAGCTTTGCCTGGGGGCGTTCAGGGCCGGTATGCGTGAGTTCACCGCGAATGTGGCCGGTAACGATCTGGTACGCGTGACCGGCTATATGGTTCGCTTGTCGGATCTGGAGAAATACCGGGAAGCGGGTTCAAGAACGAACACCACGTGGCTGGGGGAAGAGGCCGCACGCAATACCCGTATTCTGGAACGTCAGCCGCGCGTGATAAGCCATGAACAGCAGATGCGCTTTAGTTAGTCAGGTCATCCCCTTCTCCTGCGTGGACGGGCCGGGCAGCCGCCTGGCGCTGTTCCTGCAGGGCTGTAACCTGCGCTGCAAAACCTGCCACAACCCGTGGACCATCGGGCGCTGCAACGACTGCGGGGACTGCGTGCCCCACTGCCCGCACGACGCGCTGACCATTCAGGCCGGACGCGTCTGGTGGCAGGAGAGTCACTGCCAGCAGTGCGACACCTGCCTGCGCCTGTGCCAGCAGCAGGCCACGCCCATGGCGCACCGCCTGAGCGTCGACGAGATCCTCGTTCAGGTCCGTAAATCCGCGCCCTTTATCGAAGGGATCACCGTGAGCGGCGGCGAAGCCACAACCCAACTGCCGTTTTTGATCGCCCTGTTTACCGCGATCAAAACCGATCCTGAGCTACATCATTTAACCTGCCTGGTAGACAGCAACGGTCTGCTAAGCGAAACCGGCTGGCAAAAACTGCTGCCGGTGCTGGATGGCGCAATGCTGGATCTCAAAGCGTGGGGGAATGAACATCACCGCTTCCTGACCGGACGCGAAAACCCGCAGATTAAGGAGAGCATTCGTTGGCTGGCAGACCGTCACCGTTTGACGGAGCTCCGCTTGCTGGTCATCCCGGAACAGTGTGATTATCTGGAACATATCAAACCGTTGATCGCGTTCATCCTCGAGCTGGGGAATGTTCCGGTGCGTATTAACGCGTTTCATGCACACGGGGTCTACGGCGAGGCGGCGTCATGGCGCAGCGCCACGCAGGAGGATATTGAACCGCTGGCGTGGGCGCTGGAAAAACAGAAGATAACGGTGATTCGTCCGGCGCTTTATCTATAGCGTGATACCAAAAACCGCACGGGTATTTTCGAGCAGCGCGCTGGCAATGACCTCTTCAGGTTCCTGACGCAGTTCACACAGCACGTCAAACACCCGCGCCGCCTGTTCCGGGCGATTCGGCTGCCCCTGAAAACCATTCAGCGGCATATCGGGGGCATCCGTTTCCAGTAACAGCGCAGAGAGAGGCAGCTGCGCCATTACGTCACGGGTTTTACTGGCGCGCGGATAGGTGATGGTGCCACCGACGCCAATTTTATAGCCTAGTTCAATAAAACGCTGCGCCTGCTGCAGGCTGCCGGAAAAACCATGCACTACGCCTCTTCGCGGCAGGTCGATGCGCTTCAGGTGCATCGCCAGTTTGTCATGAGTGCGTCGGGAGTGGAGGATCACCGGCAGATCGTGACGCTTTGCCAGCCGAAGCTGCGCGTCCAGGATCGTCTGCTGGCGTTCAAACTGCGGATCTTCGCGATAGAGATCGAGGCCGATCTCGCCGATGGCGACAAGTTTCTCTCCTGCACGTTGCAGCACCCGATCCAGCTCTTCAAGATGCTCATCACGATGGCGCTCAATCACAATCGGATGCAGGCCGAGCGCGGCATAAAGCGCGGAGTGTCGCGCGGAAAGATCCAGCACGCGGGTAAAATAGGCCGCTTCAACCGACGGCACAATGATGGCCTGCACGCCGGCTTCGGCAGCTTTCGCAATGCTTTGCGCTTCATTCCCCGTAAACGGCGGGAAATCAAAATGGCAGTGGGTATCAACAAAGCGGTGCGTCACGCCAGATCCTCGTTATCCAGTAAAGCGTCATTCGCCTGCGGAATGTCCACCAGCGGCATGGTCAGGGCGTCATTGGCGACAATTGCAGGTGGCGTAATAATGCGTTTATGGCGATGCAGAGGCGGTTGCTCGGCCAGCATTTTCCCGACGGTCGCCAGGAAGTAACGCCCGCACAGCCGCCCCGTTTTGTAATCCATACGCAACGCAGGCAACCGGCTGCCCAACGCCATACTCAGCAGCGGCTTAGGCGGATAAATTTCAAAGATGCGCAGCTTGCCCGGGGGTTTTTCAATAAAGCGCTGCATCGCGCCGTAGGTGGTTTCATGCTGCTTCGCGATGTTCACCAGCGGCTGCAGGCTGCTGTCGCCCAGCCAGCGCTCCATCCGCTTAAACCACTGGGGGGTGTAATACATTTGCGACGGAACGGTACGGATCACCACGATAGTTTTCGCCCCGCGTCGCGCGGCTTCCTGCACCGGCACCGCGTCACTGATGCCGCCGTCCAGATAGCTGATGCCATCCAGCAGCGCGCCGGTACGATAAAAACCGGGAATGGCGCTGGAGGCGCGGATGATGTCGAGCCAGTTCTCCTTCTGCGGTGAGAAATAGCCCGGCGAATAGTCATCCCCCCGGCTGGCGCACATCCAGAATTCTTTGCCGCTATCAAACAGGCGGGCAGCGGTATCCATGGCCAGCGGCATCTGGCTGGAGGTCGACTCCAGCAGCCAGTCGAGATCGATCAGGTTGCCGCCGCGCACGAAGCGCACCGGGTTAAAAAATTCTTTCGCCGTGGTGAAGCGCATGATCACTTTTCGCGCGTAGCCGGGCTGGTTACAGACATAGGCAGAGAGATTCTGCGCCCCGGCGGACGTGCCGAAGTAGAGGTCAAACGGGTTGAACTGCGCGCGCATAAATTCATCCAGCACGCCAGCGGTGAAAATGCCGCGCTGTCCTCCCCCCTCGCAGACCAGTGCGAGTTGACCCGCACTAAACGGTTTTAACGTCAGCGGCGCAATATTGCCGAGCGTAACGGGAATTCGTTGCCCCACCTCTGTTTTCCTGTTTTGATTATTTTATCACTCCACAGTAACGCACCCGACCTGTAACGCAAATAAGAAAAAGCCAGTCGCAGTGACTGGCTTTATTTTGTTGAAGGAATATTGCGTTTGCTACGGACGTCTACGACCCGTAAACAGGCTGACCAGGAACAGAATAATACCGACGACGAAGACAATTTTAGCTGCCCATGCCGCTGTACCTGCCAGACCACCAAAGCCCAATGCGGCGGCAATTAACGCGATAACCAGAAATATAATGCCCCAACGAAACATAAGCTTCTCCTTTACCATAGTTAATGTCGGCCGCTAAACGTGAGCGCTCAGGTCACTCACCGGCGTTTTTCCAGAGTCGTTCTTATTTCGCCCGCAGGGTTAAGCCTTACGGGCGAATGGTCCAGATTTACTTCGTTTTCAGATCGTTTTTAACGCTTTTAACACCATCAATGGCTTTCGCAATTGACTCGGCGCGTTCACTTTGCGCCTGTGAATCAACCGTACCGGAAAGCTGAACCACGCCATCGGTGGTTTCCACTTTCACCTTACGAGACGGCACGATGTCATCTGCTAACAGTTTAGCTTTGATTTCGCTGGTAGTAGCGGCATCACCGGCATAACCTTTCACCGAGGCGTTTTTACCGTCGCGAACGTGCAGTTTATCGCTCACGGATGCGACACCTTCGACACCCTTCGCCACCTTCACTGCCTGTTCGGCCTGGGCCTGGCTTTCAACAAAGCCACTCAGGGTAACGACCTTTTTGTCGGTCTTAACGGAAATATCGGTGCTCTTGATGGCTTCATCATCCACCAGTGCGGCTTTCACTTTTGCTGTGATAGAGCTGTCGTCCATGAAATTACCGACTTTATTCATAGAGCTATCGATTTTTTGCCCTGCGGTGTCGGCCGTGGACTGTGCTTTATCCATGGTGCTGCTTTCCGCCAGGGCGGAACCGCTAACCAGAACGCTACCCAGTGTTACAGCCAGCAGAGTTTTAGAAATCTTCAGTCTTGTCATATTCATCGATGTATTCCTGTGTTTTACCCGTTATTCGGGCTAAATACTTCCTTAGTAGTTTTATATATCGCGAATAAACACACGGGTGAAATGGAGAACCAATCGACATGCATTGAACAGTTAATTCATCCATGCCCGGTGCTAAACACTGAGTTAAATATAGATCACTCTCACAATGCCGCTTTCAGAATTGCGTAAAAAACGCGCGAATAGCGTGAATTTGCGGTGAATTAAGAACATTCCGCAAGGGACTAATAAGACAGGAATAAAAGATGAGCACGGCGATTGCCGTGCTCCGGGAGGGGATTAGTGTTCGCGCGTTTTGCGGAACTGAACGTCTGGATAACGTTCCTGCGTCAGGTTCAGGTTGACCATCGTTGGCGCGATATAGGTCAGGTTGTCGCCGCCATCGAGCGCCAGCTGAATTTCGTTCTTACGCTTAAATTCTTCGAATTTCTTCACGTCAGAACACTCAACCCAGCGCGCGGTCGCCACGTTGACCGATTCGTAAATCGCTTCCACGTTGTACTCGCTCTTCAGGCGCGCAACCACCACGTCGAACTGCAGCACGCCGACCGCGCCAACAATCAGATCGTTGTTGGCGATTGGACGGAACACCTGCACGGCGCCCTCTTCAGAGAGCTGAACAAGGCCTTTCAGCAGCTGTTTCTGCTTCAGCGGATCGCGCAGACGAATTCGACGGAACAGCTCCGGTGCGAAGTTCGGAATACCCGTGAACTTCATCATCTCGCCCTGGGTGAAGGTATCGCCGATCTGGATCGTACCGTGGTTGTGCAGACCGATGATGTCGCCCGGATACGCCTCTTCAACGTGCGAACGGTCGCCCGCCATAAAGGTCAGCGCGTCGGAAATCACGACATCTTTACCGATGCGCACCTGGCGCAGCTTCATGCCCTTCTCATACTTACCGGACACCACGCGCATGAAGGCCACGCGGTCGCGGTGTTTCGGGTCCATGTTGGCCTGAATTTTAAAGACGAAGCCGGTGAACTTCTCTTCCTTCGCTTCCACTTCGCGGGTGTCGGTTTTACGCGGCATCGGCTGAGGTGCCCACTCCACCAGACCGTCCAGCATGTGATCAACGCCGAAGTTACCCAGCGCGGTACCGAAGAAGACCGGGGTAATTTCGCCGCTCAGGAACAGTTCTTTGTCGAACTCGTGAGACGCACCCTTCACCAGCTCCAGCTCGTCGCGCAGCTGCGCGGCCAGCTCTTCGCCAACGGCGGCATCGAGATCCGGGTTGTCCAGACCTTTCACAATGCGCACTTCCTGAATGGTGTGGCCTTTACCGGTCTGATACAGGTAAGTTTCGTCTTTATAGAGGTGATAAACCCCTTTGAACAACTTACCGCAGCCAATTGGCCAGGTGATTGGCGCACAGGCGATCTTCAGCTCGTTTTCCACTTCATCCATCAGCTCCATCGGATCGCGGATGTCACGGTCGAGTTTGTTCATAAAGGTGAGGATCGGCGTATCGCGCAGACGGGTAACTTCCATCAGCTTGCGGGTACGATCTTCTACACCCTTCGCGGCGTCGATCACCATCAGACAGCAGTCCACCGCCGTCAGGGTACGGTAAGTATCTTCGGAGAAGTCTTCGTGCCCCGGGGTGTCCAGCAGGTTCACCAGGCAGTCGTGATACGGGAACTGCATCACGGAGGTGGTAATCGAAATACCACGCTGCTTTTCCATCTCCATCCAGTCAGATTTTGCATGCTGGCTGGAGCCACGGCCTTTAACGGTACCCGCAGTCTGGATCGCCTGTCCGAACAGCAACACCTTCTCGGTGATGGTCGTTTTACCGGCATCCGGGTGCGAGATAATGGCAAAAGTACGGCGCTTGGCCACCTCTTGCAGATAAGGAGACAACGTCATAATTAAATCTTCTTTTATAAGCGCGGCAGCACGCCACGCATCATGGAATACAAAATTGCGGCTATTTTACCCATCAACGGGGGGCAGGCAATCATTGTTTACACAGGAGTTGCTCCAGTTCGGTCAATGACGTGACGGTCCAGGTTGGCTCGATGCCTTCAGGCTTCACGCGGCCATGCGCATTCAGCCAGACGGTCGACAAACCTGACTTCATACCGCCAAGAATATCAGACTCTGCGGTATCACCCACCATTAGCACGCTATCGCGGTCGGGATTACCGGCCTGCGCCAGCGCATAATCGAAAATTCGCGGATCCGGTTTCGGCACACCAACCTCTTCGGAGATCACCAGCGCATCGAAATGATCGCGCAGGCCGGTGCGCTCAAGGCGGATCTGCTGCAGGGCGGTAAAACCGTTGGTGATGATCCCCAGTTTCACCTTGCCTTTCAACGCATTCAGCAGGGAAACCGCGCCCGGCAGGGGCGCACAGATATCGGCCATGGCGTTAAGGAAAGCCTCGTTCAGCGTCCCCGGACTGACCTTTAAGCGCTCCGCCCAGACGTCAAATCGCTGGTGCTGAAGTTGTAACGCAGTGATGGCACCGTTCTGGTAATCCACCCACAGCGGCTTATTCACCGCCTGATAGTCCTGAAAATCTTCGGCGGTGAAGGTCACGCTATAGTCGAGAAACATCCGCTGTAGGCCGCCGAACGAGTCAAACGTAAACAGCGTTTCGTCGGCATCAAAGAAAATCCAGTCCCATTTCATCGTTACAACCTTATATTCGTTATCCAATTGGCAGAGCCATGATAATGGCGTCTTCACGTCCCTCTGCGGTGGGGTAGTAGTTACGTCGGACTGTCGCCTCGTTAAAGCCTAAGCTTTCATAGAGCGCGATGGCGGCGACATTCGACGCGCGCACCTCCAGCCACAGGGTGAAAACGTCGCGGGTTTCGAGCTCACGAATGAGATGCTCAAGCAGTTCTCTGCCCAGCCCACGGCGCTGAAACGCCGGGTCGACGGCGATGTTAAACAGCGTCGCCTCGTCAAGAACCACCTGCGTGATGGCAAACGCGGCCAGAGTGCCGTCAACGTCCAGACGGTAGTTCAGATAGCGCTCGCCCTGATTGCTGGCAAACGTTTTTTCGCTCCACGGAAAAGCGTGGGCGCGTGTTTCAATCGCGAACGCTGCGGTCAGGTCAGGCGTCGTGAGGGAAGAAATCGTGTTCATATTCGCAGATTTGTTGCCATAGCGCGCTGCGCGCCTTTGGATTGGCTTTCAGCTCGTCCAGCACTGGTGAGCTGATTTGGCTCCCCTGAAGAGAGATGTCGTTTGTCTCTCCGATGCGCCAGCTGTTACAGCGGCTATCAGAAGGAAGCATGGCAACCCGTTCCGGCGTCAGCTGTAAGACCTGGTCGGGCGTCAGCTTCAGGCTGCGAAGGACATCACCGATCAGGGGCTCATTCAGGGCAGGCAGTTCTTCCGCCACCATCACCAACCGAACGTGCGCGGGGATGGAGATGGCGATTTCGCCCTGCAACGCCGTCGGGCGACGCAAAGCCCACTGGGTGATGCCCAGCTGCTGCAACTGCCAGTCTCGTCGGGATGTCATAGGGATAACTCCTGTCTCTCAGGCGCGCAAATATAGCAAATGTGTCGAAAGTGCGCCATCTACCTACTATAATCCCCGCCTGAGTTTATTGAGGAACAATTCATGTCTGCATTTACCCCGGCAAGTGAAGTCTTGCTGCGTCACAGTGATGATTTCGAAGAAAGCCGTATTCTGTTTGCCGGAGATATGCAGGATGACCTGCCCGCGCGTTTCGACTGTGCTGAAAGCCGTGCCCACACCCAATACTACCACCACTGGCAGGTGCTGAGCCGCCAGATGGGCGAGCGCGCACGCTTCAGCCTGGTGGCGGAGCAGAGCGATATTGCCGACTGCGATACGCTGATCTACTACTGGCCGAAGAACAAGCCGGAAGCCCAGTTCCAGCTGATGAACCTGCTCTCCCTGCTGCCGGTTGGCTGCGATATTTTCGTGGTCGGTGAAAACCGCAGCGGTGTCCGTAGCGCCGAGCAGATGCTGGAAGCCTACGCGCCGCTGACCAAAGTTGACAGCGCACGTCGCTGCGGTCTGTATCATGGCCGTCTGGAAAAACAGACAACGTTTGATGCGCAGGCATACTGGGACGAGTACCAGCTTGACGGTCTGACCATCAAAACCCTGCCGGGTGTCTTCAGCCGTGACGCGCTGGATACGGGCAGCAAGCTGCTGCTCTCCACCCTGACACCGCACACCAAAGGCAAAGTGCTGGACGTGGGCTGCGGCGCGGGCGTGCTTTCAACGGTGCTTGCCAGCCATTCACCAAAAGTGCGTTTAACCCTGTGTGACGTGAGCGCCCCGGCGGTAGAAGCCAGCCGCGCAACGCTTGCGGCCAACGGCATTGAAGGCGATGTGATTGCCAGCAACGTCTTCTCTGACGTCACCGGCCGCTTTGACATGATCATCTCTAACCCGCCGTTCCACGACGGGATGGAAACCAGCCTCGAAGCTGCGCAAACCCTGATCCGTGGCGCGACTCGTCACCTCAACAGCGGCGGCGAGCTGCGCATCGTGGCGAACGCCTTCCTGGCGTACCCGAAAGTGCTGGACGAAACCTTCGGCTTCCACGAAGTGATCGCCCAGACGGGCCGCTTTAAGGTCTACCGCACCGTGATGACGCGTCAGGCAAAGAAATAATTCGCCATACAATGCAGGCCGGATAAGCGCCAGCGCCATCCGGCAAGCAGGCGTCGCAATTCCGTCCATTTTTGCAGCAATCAATAAAAGGCGCGCACTTTTCTGTTGACGTAAAGCTGAAAACATCTAGAATGCGCCTCCGTGGTTACGATACTTTTACAGTATCGATGGTATGCGAAGGTGGCGGAATTGG
>NZ_JADBQO010000018.1:0-53225 GCF_014895875.1 Enterobacter cloacae complex sp. P12RS | reverse complement strand
AGTCCCCCCCCTCGCACCAATTATCTTATCTCCCTTCTGTAATACCTCTTATTTTCCCTGTTATTTCAAACTCATCATTATCACCAGAATTGCGCTGACTAATGCGACGCATGATGGCAGTAACACATAATGGCGTAGGTGCTTATGCCAGATCATGCCTGACGTCATCAGCAGCCCTGACACAATGATGGCCTTCCAGCTTTCGATGGAGAGATCGGCAAACATCAAACCGCCAAGGATTACGCCCGGCAGCAATACTCCCCATGCACTTCCCAGCGCCCTGTTCAACATACATCGCCCTTTCATAACGATAATGATAAACAATATCATATGATAAAAATTATCATTTGTCAGCGCGGTGAAGCAAAAAAAATCGCCCTTTCCCCTTATGTAGAATGACAGAAATTTCCTAAGGTGATAAATTGCTCACCTGTTAACTACACATAAAGTTTTTCTTATAATTACGCTTTGAGTTTTTTGCATAATTAAGTGCGAAACCACACCTATTCATCTGTTTTAATTAAGTTTTAATAAAAACGCACGACTATGACATCACAATCCTGGCGGTCTTTGGTTCAAAGAAAATATCAATTATCGTTACGTTTATTTTTATTTCTGAACGCAACGTCAGCCGTGTTCTCGGTAACAAACCCGCTCTATTCTGTACGCGTGTTTTCTGCCCCTCTGATTGCTATTTTCGCGATCAGTACTGGCCTGTTCATCTGGCACTGGAAAAAGCGCGCGCGGAAGATAAATATTCCTGCCGTTTCAGCAATCTTTGGTATTTTGTGGGCCTGGCAAATAGATTCGAAATTTTCGCTAATTACCCATGACCAGGCGATGTATTTGATAATAGCTTTACTCACGGTGCTTTTTATCGGAACGCTGGCCTTCGCCAGTAATATCAAAGCATTTACGCTGCACTCGCTCCCCGCCTTTATTGTCTGCCTGTGGTTAAGTGACCAGGATATATGGCTAAGAATGTCCTATTCTTTCGCACTTCCTGTGGTGGCTATTGCTATTCATAACATTTTGCAACGGCGCAACGATCGCTTCGCCCAGGAGCTGCTCTCTCGCCTGCTGGAAGAACGGGAAACTCTGACCGATCTCAGTATGATGGACCCGCTAACCGGGCTCTATAATCGTCGCGGCCTGCAGAGCCGTCTGGAGGACCTGCCGGCGGTAGAAAACGGCGAACATTTTGTTCTTTTGATGGATATCGACCACTTCAAAGCCTATAACGACCATTATGGCCACATGATGGGTGACCAGGCGCTGAAGCGCGTCTCTGCGGCAATTCGTGATGCCGTCCGCTCGCGCGATATTGTGGCGCGTTTCGGTGGGGAAGAGTTCATGGTGCTGCTGACGAATATTTCACTTGAACACGCCCGCCATACGGCAGAGCGGATCCGTCAGAAAGTCTATGATTTGAAAATCCCCCATCTGTTCAACGAAAGCGTCGCCACCAATGTCACCATCAGCATCGGTATTGCCATTTTCGAAAACGAGGACGTGGAAAGCGCTCTGGAGAGAGCGGACAGAGCCCTCTATGAAGCAAAGCATTTAGGTCGCAATAACATTCTGCTGAGTGAAGAGCTACAAACCGCTTAAGCGCGTCTTCGGTTAATCAGGACAAAAGTCTTGCCATTGGTATGAGCAATAGTTAGGATTGGCAATCATTATCATTTAGATTTCTATCTCAACTATGGCTACGCATACCGCACACATCGTTGAACCACTCCTCTGGCGAGCGCCCCTCACCAGCGGGAATGCGTCGCTTGCGGATGCCATACGGGACAAGATTGCTAAGACGCGCGCCCACCTGCTGGACTTTATCAGGCTTGATGAAGCGCCCCCGCACCACGCCATGACGCTCGCTGAGTGGCAGCAGCCCTCTACGCTGCAGTCGCTGCTTGCAACCTATTCCGACCATATCTATCGCAATCAGCCGACCCTAACGCGGGAAAATAAACCTCTGCTTTCCCTGTGGGCACAGTGGTATATCGGGCTGATGGTTCCCCCGCTCATGCTGGCGGTATTAACCCAAAAGAGCATGCTGGCGCTCTCCCCGGATCATTTTCACGTCGAGTTCCACGAAACTGGCCGAGCAGCCTGCTTCTGGATTGATCTGCACGAAGATCGCGGCGCAGAGCAGTTCTCTGCTCAGGAACGTCTGGAACAGCTTGTCATCCAGGCCCTGATCCCAGTGGTAGAGGCACTTGAAGCAACGGGCGAGATCAACGGGAAGCTTATCTGGAGTAACACCGGGTATTTAATTCACTGGTATTTAACAGAAATGAAGCCGCTGCTTGGCGATGAGAAAGTGGAGGCCCTGCGCCAGTCCTGCTTCTTTGCCAAACAGCTTTCCGATGGTCGCGATAATCCGTTATTCCGTACCGTTGTGCTCCGTGACGGGCTTCTGGTACGCCGTACCTGCTGCCAGCGCTATCGCCTGCCGGACGTTAAGCAGTGCGGGGATTGCACGCTAAAGTAGTGCAGTGAATTGCCCGGTGACGCTTCGCTTACCGGGCCTACAAAAACCTCGACTCGTAAGCCGGGTAACGCGCAGCCACCACCCGGCACAACGTCTTTAAGCCACCTGCTGATTGTCCTCTTCCCCATTACGCTGTGCTTCTTCCGCTTCCTGCTCCAGCAGTTGCTTCTCGTACACTTTGAAGAACGGGTAGTAGATGATTGCCGACACGCAGGCCAGAACCACAACCAGGATAGCCGCGCGGAAATCCCAGCCCAGGGCCCATGCTGCGCCTATCGGCGCCGGTGCCGTCCAGGGAACCACTGAAATAACACGACCAATCAGATCAAACGTCATCGCCGCCCAGGCCAGCACGGCGTTAACCATCGGGGCTAGCAGGAACGGAATAAAGAACACCGGGTTCATTACAATCGGCGTACCGAAGATAACGGGTTCGTTGATGTTGAAGAAGCTGGGCACCACGCTCAATCGGCCAATAGAGCGTAAATGCGCTGAACGGCTGCGCAGATAGCAAATCACCAGACCCATCGTTGCACCCGACCCGCCAATCACGATGAAGAACGTCCAGAAGGCTTCCATAAAAATATGTGGCAGAGGATGGCCGGCAGCCAGCGCGGTCTGGTTCGCTCCGAGGTTAGTCAGCCAGAACATCTGCAGCATCCCGGAGACAATAGCCGCCCCGTGGATCCCGGCGAACCACAGCAGGTGGCCAATCAACACCGCCAGCAGGATCGCGGGCAGTGAATCCGCCGCGGAAACCAGAGGCTTGAAGATGGACATAATTGCCTGCGGGATCAGCATGTCAAACTGAGACTGAATCACCAGGCTCAGCGGATAAAGCGTTAACACCACCACCAGCACCGGGATCAGCAGGTCAAAGGAGTTTTTGATCATCGGCGGCACCTGGTCCGGCAGGCGAATACCGATGTTATGCGCCTTCAGGAAACGCATCATTTCAACGCAGTAAATCGCCACCAGAATGGCGGTAAAAATACCCGTTCCACCCAGGCTGTCGACGGGAAGCGTGCCTTTGGTTTTCGGGGCGGCAACCAGCAGAAACGCCATCAGCGAAAGCATGGCGCACATGAACGGATCCAGCTGGTGCGTTTTGACATAATGTTTGCCAAGGTTATAGGCGATGGCCGCGCAGATATAAATGGACATAATGCCCATCGTCATATCAAACGGCGTCAGGATCTGGCCTTCAAACTGCTTCGCCATATCCAGCCAGGCGCGTGCGAAACCCCAGGTGGTATCAGGCGAAAACGGCGGGTAAGCAAACACTAATAAAAATGAACCCACAATCATGAACGGCATCGCGGAGATGAACCCATCACGGATAGCCATGACATGACGCTGGGACGAGATCCGCCCGGCAATCGGGCTCACGTAATTTTCAACGAAACGGAATATCAGATTAAACGCAGCATGGTTGGCAGACATGGTTGATCTCCTGTCAGACGTTTATTACAGGCGCGCTCGCGCCGCACGTTGTTCCATAAATCAGCTTCACAACCTTGCTGGCTTGCGTACCAGCGGTACTGCTCAGACGAAATGGTTTCATAATTGGCTCTTATTATTGGATACAGGGGACGTTACATACTCAGTATTAATCTACGCATCACGCTCTGCAACCGGTTACTGTAACCGGTTTCTGTGATTGTGAAGAGGATCCAGAAATCAGCCATCCTGGATATTTGTTACTTAAGAGATATTTACAGAGCATAAATTCTTATGACAGATTACGCAGGATATTTGTCAGGAGGAAACAATGAGTTTGCAGTCCGTACAGCAGTTTTTTGCCGACAACGCGCCGGAAATAGAGGTAATAGAACTTAGCCAGAGTACGGCTACCGTTGCGCTGGCTGCTGCCGCCCACCGTGTAGAGCCGGGACAAATCGCCAAAACCCTATCGTTGAAGGTTAAAAATGAGGTGATTCTGGTGGTGGCGAAGGGTGATGCGCGTCTGGATAACAAAAAACTGAAAGACACGTTTGGCGCGAAAGCACGCATGCTCAGCAGTGATGAAGTGGTTACCGTGACGGGTCATCCCGTTGGTGGCGTCTGCCCGTTTGGGCTTGAAAACCCACTTGCGGTTTACTGCGATATCTCTTTAAAACAATACGCTGAAGTGCTCCCCGCCGCTGGCGCTATCCATAGTGCCGTACGTATTTCTCCGGACAGAATGGCAGAGCTGACTTCAGCAAAGTGGGTTGATGTGTGCATCTGAATGACGCGCCAGAGCACATCTGGCGCGCAAAAGGCACAGGTTACAAAAATGTCGGTTTGCTTAGCCCCACAGTTCGCGGTTCTCTAACCGGAAGATGGGTAAGAATATCCGCTGCATCAAGCAATCCTACGTCAGAATTCACCCCTAGCTTCACCATCGCATTAAACTTATGCGCGCGAATAGTCTTGATATTGCGTTCAAGCTGCGCCGCTATTTCGGGAATGGAATATCCGCATGACATATAACGTAAAATCGCTCTTTCCGTTGGGCTTAACATCCGGTTCTGACTGCAGTACCAGTGGTTAAGCATATTGTCATTAATGCGCAGCGTTTCGCTCAACAATACCACTAACTCCTTCAGCAGGTGTTCAAGGGTCACCGATTTACTGACCACACCGTGAAGACGTGAAGGTGAAAGATGGCTAATCAACCTCGCCTCCATCTCATCCGAGACCAGGATAATGCGCTGAATATGGCTATGCGTAAACGCGAGATCCCGCAGATGCGCCAGGCAGTTACGTCGTTCTTCTCGCGCATCGGAAAGCGAATAGATCAGCGAGAAAAAATTCACGTGTTGCAGTGCTTTCTTAAAGCCATCAAAATCATTAAACAGGTGCAGTTGATATTGGCTGAGTTCAGGCTGCGTAAAAAGATGCTGCAGCCCGACCGCACTCATCGAGCAATTTTCGATGATGGCGATATGTCTTGTTGAATCGGTTTTTTCCATTCCTCGAACTCTCCATAGGCTGACATTAAACTCAGCTCTCTCATTCCCTGTGTACTGTTGATCCAGGCGTACATATCGGCATTACTCCGCAATGAGAGCCTTCGCATCGCACTGTTTTTCTGCGCACTGATCGTTTTATTGCTCTTTTTAAGCAACGTAGCGATTTGGTTAATCCCCCACCCTTTGCCTAACAGGCGAAGCACCTTACGTTCTGAGTGCGTGAGCGCAATAAAGTGTTCGTCGTCATCCTCACTTTCCTCAGGTTCTGGGGTTAATAACGTCTGGCTTATCCGTTCTGCGCGTTCACTCCCTGCCCGGATAGCGTTAACGACACCTTCGATAGGTTCCATATCAGAAAGCAGCGTACTTTCCGGCCGCATAAGCAGCTCAACGGCAATAGGGTAAAACGGCCGGGAGACCAAAAAGATCCAGTGGATTTCCCGGTACTGGTTCAGTAAGCGGTAATACTCTTCGAGCGTACCCCGTGGGTTCCTGTATTCGCCTGAAACGTCGGCGATAATCACATCTGCGCGGCGCAACTGAAGCAGGGTTAACTCCTGCAGTGAGCGGCAGTAGGTCAATTCAAAATCGGGGAAATGACGTGCCATCACGTCCCCTAACCCATTCTGCATGACGGGTATCCGGCTAATGACAACGCCATGCTTACCAGGCAACGACAACATAGACCCTCCGTGTCCATTTTCCTTCGGTGCGTCATGTAAAACGCACCAAAGTATAAATATTTTCTTCCCTGAGTATAAAAAGATTAATACAAGCAGAAGATGAGATATGTTCTTAGTTTAGGAAATGCCTAAAACAGCGCTAATATCTCACAAAGCGCAAATCAATTTAATTGTGCAGACATTAAAATAACAACAAAATAAAATTAGAATTTCTAAATAAAAATATTTTATTATTTCAAATTAATAATTCATCGTATTAATAAATTAATCCTGTAAGTCGTCGTGACGAGGGGGGTAACTGTTTGCATAAACCTTGATCTGACCCACAGCAAGAGCCACTGCACTTTGTGCTAAAAGTAGGCATTACGGGCCAACCGGCAACTATTCACCTTATCTTCGGGATAATACATGCAGGCAGATCGGTCAACGCAGCGTGCTATCACGCGGCTCTGTATTCAGTGCGGTCTTTTTCTGCTCCAGCACGGCGCGGAAAGCGCGCTGGTCGAGGAGCTCTCAACCCGGCTGGGGCTGGCGCTGGGGATGGACAGCGTTGAGAGCGCTATCTCATCCAACGCCATTGTGCTGACCACCATTAAAGACGGGCAGTGTCTTACGTCCACCCGTAAAAATCACGACCGCGGCATTAATATGCACGTTGTAACCGAGGTCCAGCACATCGTCATCCTGGCTGAGCATAAGCTTCTCGATCTCAAGGAGATTGAAAAACGTTTTAACCAAATCAAGCCATTACGTTATCCACGCTGGCTGGTCGTGCTCATGGTGGGGCTGTCATGCGCCTGTTTTTGTAAGCTCAATAAAGGTGGCTGGGACGGCGCGATCGTCACCTTTTTCGCCAGCAGCATCGCCATGTACGTGCGCCAACTGCTGACGCACCGGCAGCTGCACCCGCAAATTAACTTCTGCATTACCGCGTTTGTTGCCACTACGGTGTCTGGCCTGCTGCTGCGCCTGCCGCAGTTTGCCGCTACCCCGACGATTGCGATGGCCGCCAGCGTGCTTCTGCTGGTGCCGGGCTTCCCGCTGATTAACGCCGTTGCCGACATGTTTAAAGGGCACATCAATACCGGGCTGGCACGCTGGGCTATCGCCAGCCTGCTGACGCTGGCGACCTGCATCGGCGTGGTGATGGCGATGACGCTGTGGGGGTTACGAGGATGGGCGTGATAGATTTTCTGCTGGCGCTGGCACAGGACATGGCCCTGGCGGCCATTCCTGCCGTCGGCTTTGCGATGGTATTTAACGTTCCGCAACGCGCTCTGCCGTGGTGTGCGCTGCTGGGCGCAATTGGCCACGGCTCGCGAATGGTGATGATGACGGCGGGCTTTAACATCGAATGGTCGACGTTTATCGCCTCTATGCTGGTCGGCAGCATCGGTATTCAATGGTCGCGCTGGTATCTGGCGCATCCGAAAGTGTTCACCGTCGCCGCCGTTATCCCGATGTTCCCCGGCATATCTGCCTATACGGCGATGATTTCCGCGGTGAAAATCAGCCATTTTGGCTACACCGAGCCGCAGATGATCCTTCTCCTGAGCAACTTTCTTAAGGCGTCCTCCATCGTCGGTGCGCTCTCTATCGGGCTGTCGATACCCGGGCTATGGCTCTACCGCAAACGCCCGCGCGTTTGATATTTGTGTTATTTCGCTGCCGTGGAGATAATCTTTCTGGTCCGTTTGGTAAAAATAAGGAAAGGATGTGGCTAACTCTGGCAGCGAACACCCCGATCACAGTGAAGAATCGAGCCTGAAAGAGAAAATTTTTCAGAGCGCTATCGCGCTGTTTGCCGAATTTGGACTGAACGGCGCCCGCATGGAGCAGATCGCGGAGAAAGCAGGCACCACCAAACGCATGGTCGTTTACCATTTTAAAAACAAAGAAAATCTCTACCTGCTCGTCCTGGAGTACGTTTACACCCAAATTCGCGCCAGTGAAAAGGCGCTTAGCCTGGCGGATATGCCTCCCGTCGAAGCGCTGGTCCATCTGGTTGAAGCCACCTTTGACTATCATGCCGACCACCCGGATTACATCCGCATTATCTGCATGGAAAACATGCAGCGCGGCCGTTTTATGCAGCAGTCAAACTATCTGCGTCAGGTCAACCGCAGCGCGCTCGACCTGCTGGAAGGCATCCTGCGCCGGGGCAAAGAAAAACAGCTTTTCAGCCAGACGGTTGACGCCCGCGACCTTCACCGTCTGATCAGCAGCTTCAGCTTTCACTACGTTGCCAACAGCTACACCTTCACCCTGCTGTTTGAAGAGGGTGCAGACGAGCAGGCCCAGCGCCAGCACTACCGTAAAATGGCCGTTCAGGTGGCGCTGCGTTATACCTGCCCCTAAAATTGCTTGCAATTAAATCGCGCACAATCTATATTCATTTCATGAACGCAAAAACGAACGACACGACCGCTGCGCTCCTGCTGGATAACCAGCTCTGTTTTGCCCTCTATTCGGCAAATCTGGCGCTTAATAAGCTGTACCGGCAACTGCTGGCGCCGCTAAACCTGACTTACCCGCAATATCTGGTGATGCTGGTGCTGTGGGAGCAGGATGACGTGACGGTGTCGGACATCGGTGAACGGCTGTTCCTTGACTCCGCAACGCTAACGCCGCTTCTGAAGCGTCTGGAAAGCGCAGGGCTAATCAACCGCCACCGCTCGCGTAAAGATGAGCGTCAGGTCGCCGTCACGCTGACTGAAGCCGGACGTGAACTTCAGCAGCAGGCACTGGGTATCCCACACGCGGTGGGGTGTGCCGCACAGTGTGATACCGACACCATGCTGGCGCTCAAGCAGCAGCTGAAACTTTTGCGACAACAGATTCAACGTGCGTAAGGCTATACTTTACGCGTTCTTATTTACCCATATACATCGCACGCTATTTAATAGCACATATAAAGTAAGATGAGGAACCTGCCATGTCTTTAGAAAAAGTTGTTTATACCGCCAAAGCAAAAGCAACCGGGGGCCGTGACGGCCGCGCGACCTCTTCCGATGGAGTTCTGGACGTTAAACTGGGCGTGCCCAAAGAGATGGGCGGTATGGGTGGAGAAGTCACGAACCCTGAGCAGCTGTTTGCTGCGGGTTATTCTGCCTGCTTCCTGGGCGCGATGAAGTTTGTGGCGGCTCGCGACAAATTTACCCTGCCAAAAGAGGCGTTTATTGAAGGCGAAGTGGGTATCGGCCCGCTGCCGACCGGTTTTGGTATCGAAGCAAAGCTGAATATCCACGTTGAAGGTATGGATCCTGCGGAAGCCAAAAAGCTGGTCGATGCGGCGCATATCGTTTGCCCGTACTCTAACGCGACCCGCGGCAACATCGACGTGACGCTGAACATCATCGCGTGATAACTGCCTGATGGCGCTGCGCTTTTCAGGCCTACGACTGTAGCCCCGGTAAGCGCAGCGCCACCGGGGAAATCCCCTCCATCCCCTCCCCTCTCTGTGCTACCATAAGCCCATATCACGCCCGTAGTAATCAGTTGAGTAAGCGTTATGTCCTCCAGAATTCTGACCACCAGCATTGCTGGCATTGATGCCTTTATGCGCGACCCACGCGGTGTGTTGACCCACGCCGAAGGCGGCACGGTTGCGGTTTTTGCCGACAACGCGCCGGCGTTTTACGCAATCACGCCGGAACGTCTGGCGCAGCTTCTGGAGATCGAAGCGCAGATGTCACGTCCGGCAAGCGACGTCACGCTGGATAACCAGTTTTTTGAAGAACCGGTTAATACCCCGCTAACCGTTCCGATGGGCAAATTTGTCCTGTACGCGGGCTGGCAGCCTGACGCAGATTTTCAGCGGCAGGCAGCATTGTGGGGCATTGCGTTAACTCAGCCAGCCACCGCTGAAGAGCTCGCCGCGTTTATCGCCTGGTGGCAGGCGGAAGGCAAAGTGTTCACCCACATTCAGTGGCAGCAAAAGCTCGCGCGTCATCTTCAAATTACCCGCGCCAGTAACAATGGCCAGCCTAAGCGCGATATCAACACGTTTTCAGAACCGGATAAACAGATCCCAAGTGGATTCCGAGGTGCGAAATGAAGAACGTCGGCGACCTGATGAAACGTCTGCAAAAGATGATGCCAGCCAACGTGAAGCCCGCCTTCACCACGGGTGAAGAGCTGCTGGCGTGGCAAAAGGAGCAAGGTAAAATTCGTGCCGCCGCGCTCGCCCGCGAAAACCGGGCAATGAAAATGCAGCGCACCTTTAACCGCTCCGGTATTCGTCCCCTGCATCAGAACTGCTCGTTTGATAACTATAAAATTGAGACCAGCGGGCAGATGAACGCGCTCGCCGCCGCGCGTCAGTACGTGGATGAATTTGACGGCAATATCGCCAGCTTCATTTTTAGCGGCAAGCCGGGCACAGGTAAAAACCACCTCGCGGCCGCCATCTGCAATGAACTGCTTCTGCGCGGTAAATCGGTCCTCATCATCACCGTGGCCGATATCATGTCCGCCATGAAAGACACCTTCAGCAACCGTGAAACCAGCGAAGAGCAGCTTCTTAACGATCTGAGCAATGTCGATCTACTGGTCATCGACGAGATTGGCGTTCAGACCGAATCCCGTTATGAAAAGGTCATCATTAACCAGATAGTCGATCGCCGCTCTTCGTCCAAACGTCCCACCGGGATGCTGACGAACCACAACATTGACGAGATGACCCGCTTACTGGGCGAACGCGTCATGGACCGCATGAAGCTGGGTAATAGTCTGTATGTCATTTTCGACTGGGACAGTTACCGCAGCCGCGTCACCGGCAAAGAGTATTAAGACAGTTCCAGGAATCGCCAGCAGGGCGCAGGTATATACTGGAACCCCTTCCGGCCCAAAACGGACCTTTTTGAGAAAGCCATTATGAAAAAACAGATTCTTATCAGCACCTTTTTAGGCGCGCTGCTGGTTACCGGCGCAGCACAAGCGGCTTCGTGGCAGGAGTCCCTGTCAAGCGCCGCGAATGAGCTGACCAAAGAGAGCAGCAGCGCCCAGGGCGGGCTCTCGGCCTCTTCTCTCACCAGCCTGCTGAGCAACAGTTCCCAGAGCCTGAGCGCGGGCACGATGAACAACGCGGCGGGGATTCTGGAATATTGCGCTAAGCAAAAGCTGGCCTCGGTGAGCGACGCGCAAAACGTGAAAAACCAGGTGCTGGGTAAACTGGGTCTCGACACGCAGGAGCAAAAAGCGGATACCAGCTATATGGACGGCATTCAGGGCCTGCTTAACGCGCAAAACGGCCAACAGCTGAATCTGAGCACCCTCGGCAACTCCGCCCTGGCAAAACAGGTGAAAACCAAAGCCTGCGATCTGGTGCTGAAACAAGGCGTTAATTTCATCTCCTGATCCGCCCCATTTTCTGCCACAACACGCCGCGTTTAATGCGATAGGCTTGCATCGCGGCGTTAAACGAGCGTTTTTCCTACCTGCCACCGTCTCAGCGTCCGTTTGTCAGGATGCGACCATCCTCATAAAAACGATTTTATAAACCAAATCCTAACAACAGCACACTTTCGTGACACTAAAATTGCAGCTAAACGACATCGCCATTACATTGTCTTACCAAAAATAAACAGTTAGCCAGCGAAGCACCTGGCGTCATGAGGATATGCTGTTGTCAGAATTCATCTCTCTTATCCTTTTTCTGGCTTCCGTCGGCGTTTATGCCTGGAAAGCCGGCCGTAACACCTGGTGGTTTATCGCCACGCTGGTGGTGCTCGGCATTTTTATCGTTTTAAACATTACCTTATACGCCAGCGATTACTTCACCGGCGACGGCATTAACGATGCCGTGCTCTACACCCTGACGAACAGCCTGACGGGCGCGGGAGTAGGTAAATACATCCTTCCGGGGCTGGGACTGATCGTGGCGCTGGTGACGATTTTCGGCGCGCTCGCCTGGGTGCTGCGCCGCCGTCGCCATCTTCCTCACCATCATGGCTACAGCCTGCTGGCGCTTTTCCTGGCGCTGGCCTCCGTTGACGCCAGCCCCGCGTTTCATCAGATCACCGAGCTTGTAAAATCCCAGTCGCGCGACGGCGATCCGGACTTCGTGGCCTACTATAAAGAGCCGTCGAAAACGATCGCCAACCCGAAGCTCAACCTGGTCTACATCTACGGTGAAAGCCTGGAGCGCACCTACTTTGATAACGATGCGTTTCCGAACCTCACGCCGGAACTGGGCGCGCTGAAAAACGAAGGCCTCGATTTCAGCCACACCATGCAGTTACCCGGCACGGATTACACTATCGCCGGGATGGTGGCCTCCCAGTGCGGTATCCCGCTGTTCGCACCTTTTGAAGGCAACGCCTCCGCCTCGATGTCGACGTTCTTCCCGCAGAATATTTGCCTGGGCGATATCCTGAAAAACTCCGGCTATGAAAACTACTTTATGCAGGGAGCAAACCTGCGCTTTGCCGGAAAAGATGTGTTCCTGAAATCCCACGGTTTTGACCACCTGTATGGCTCAGAAGAGTTAAAAACGATGGTTGCCGATCCCACCTATCGCAACGACTGGGGCTTCTATGACGATACGGTGCTGGACGAAACCTGGAAGAAATTCGAGGAACTTTCCCGCGCCGGGAAGCGTTTTTCTCTCTTTGCGCTGACGGTAGATACGCACCATCCGGACGGGTTCGTCTCGCGCACCTGTAAGCGAAAAAGCTATGACGTGGACGGCAAAAACAACAAGTCTTTCAGCGCAGTGACCTGTAGCCAGGAGCACATCGCCGCGCTGGTCGAGAAAATCAAAGCCTCGCCCTGGTTTAAAAACACCGTCATCGTCGTATCGTCTGACCATCTGGCAATGAAAAACAGCGCGTGGGACCAGCTCAGCAAGCAGGATCGCAGCAATCTTTTCTTCGTGCTGCGCGGCGACCAGCCGCAGCAGGAGTTAATCGCCACCAAACGCAACTCCATGGATAACGGCGCAACCGTGCTGGACATTCTGGGGGGCGACAACTTTATTGGCCTCGGGCGCAGCACGCTGTCGGGGCAATCCCTGTCGGAAGTGTTCCTCAACATGAAGGAAAAAATTCTCGCCTGGAAGCCCGACATCATCCGCCTGTGGAATTTCCCGAAAGAGATGAAAGACTTCACCGTCGATCGGGATAAAAACACCGTTGCCTTCTCCGGCAGCAATTTCCGCCTGCCGCTGCTGGTGCGCGTGTCGGATAGTCGCGTCGAACCGCTGCCGGAAAGCGAGTATTCCGCGCCGCTGCGCTTCCAGCTGGCCGATTTCGCCCCTCGCGATAACTTCGTCTGGATTGACCGGTGTTACAAAATGGGTCAGCTCTGGTCGCAGCCGCTGGCGCTCTCTACGGACTGGTGCGTCTCTCAGGGCCAGCTTGGCGGGGAGCAAACCGTGCAGCATGTCGACAAAGCCCAGTGGAAAGGCAAAACCGCCTTTAAAGATACGGTGATTGATACGGCTCGCTATCAGCACAACATCGACATACTGAAAATCGTCGACAACGACATCCGCTATAAAGCGGACAGCTTTATCTTTAACGTGGCCGGCGCGCCCGAAGAGGTGAAGCAGTTTAGCGGCATCTCCCGTCCGGAGTCGTGGGGACGCTGGTCAAACGCGCAGCTGGGCAACGAGGTGAAAATCGAGTACACCCATCCGCTGCCGGAACAGTTCGACCTGGTGATCACCGCCAGGGCTTATGGACCCAATGCCAACAAGCCCGTCCCCGTTCGCGTGGGAGATCGGGAGCAGACGTTAACGCTTGGAAACGACGTGAGCACGCACACGCTGCACTTTGAGAATCCTTCGCGCAGCAATACCCTGGTGATCGTACCGCCGGACCCGCAGTCCACCAATGAAGGAAATATTCTCGGCCATTCACCGCGCCAGCTCGGGATCGGCATGGTCGAAATCAAAATCGTCAGCAAAGCGGGTTAAGACGCGTCGCGCCCGGCGTTCTGCCGGGCGCTTATGAAAATAAATAATCCTATAATATTCTTATAAATTAGATTAAAACACTTTATATAAGCCATTTTTATCTATAAATATCCCGCCAAAATCCAGATCCGTAAAATTCCAAGCTCCTGAAATCACCACGGAGCGTTACGCACGTTTATCATGCTAACCGGCTATAAGTTCGAATCCATCCGGGCACTGCGCAGTGAAAATGTGATTGCCTGGGAGGTATTGTCCACGGCAAAGCCCAACGTCAATCTTGAAGATTACTTTGGCTCGCTGTCGGCGACGCAGCGTAAAGCGCACTTCTTTGCGCAGCTTCGTCACGCCATGTTTTGCAAGGATGGCGACAAGTATTACCTCAATGCAACATCGGATTTACTGCTGGAAACGGACTTCCTCGACAGGCTAAAAGAAGAAACCCCGTGCCCGGAGAAACTTGCTATCGAGATCACCGATCTCCATACGATGGTCCAACTCGACGATACGCAAAGCCAGGCGCTGAGGAAATGCATCGCGACGCTCCATCAGTGGGGGATAGAAGTGTGGGCAGACGATGTCTGCGAAGACCTACTTCCCGACCTGCTGACCAGCCAGATCCGCTTCTGCGGCATCAAAATTGACAAACATACCTTCTGGAACGGACGGACCGAGCAGGCGAAGTTTCTGCATCTCACCCGCGAGTGCAAGCGCGTCGCCAGCAAGGTGCTGATCGAAGGCATCGAAACCGCGGGTGATTTCGCGCTGGCCTGCGCGAGCGCGGCCGATTACGGCCAGGGCTATCTGTGGGGGAGAAAATGGCCCCTTTCATTTTGAATGCTGGCGATCGGGTCATCGTTCTGCGCGGCAACGCCTGCTTATGGCCTTGCCCCACCTTTTGCTGCCATACCCTGGCAGAATGCCATCAAAAACGCTGCCTGCTGGACGCTCAGTCATTCGCTTTGTAATTGCACTGTTACTCACGTCAGGAAATAAGATCATGAAAATTATTCCCACCGCTGTATGTTGTTCCGCTCTCCTGCTTCCTGCTGCTGCGATCGCCGCAGACAGTACCGCAAGCGCGACGATGCATGTATCACTTGAGGTCGTGAAGTCGTGCACCCTCAAAGCCAACGACCTCAACTTCTCGCGTCACGGCTCCGATGAGTCGAGCGAAATCCTGGCCAAAACGCAGGTCGATATCGTCTGTACCAACGGCACGCCGTTCACCCTCACCGCCACCAGCCCCGACGGCGAAAGCGGCACCTTCTGGCTGAAGCCGGAAAACGGCGAAACCGGGGCGCAGAAGATTGCGTGGAAACTCTTTGCTGACGAAGGCAAACAGAAGCAAATCAACGAGACGACTGGTCTGGACGATACCGGCAACGGTGCGGAACAGGAAGAAACGCTGTATGGCGTCATTGACGCCGGGGCGCTGACAACCGCCCAGGCAGGGAACTACAGCGACGATATCACGTTAAAACTGGAGTACTGATCGTGCGTCGCTACCTTCCCTGCTTCATTTTGTGGCTCATGATGCTGGCGCTGCTGTCGCGCTACGCGCTGGCCGCCACGCTTCAGGTGGCCCCGGTAACGCTCGATCTGCAGAGCGACCAGCGGGCAGCGGCGGTCTATCTCACAAACAGTGGGAAAGCGGTCATCAATGCGCAGATTCGGGTATACGAATGGACGCAAAAAAACGGTAAAGATGTGCTGGTGTCCACCGGGGAGGTGGTCACCAGCCCGGCGATGACTTCACTGGCGCCGGGCCAGCAGCAGCTGGTGCGCATTATCGTTATGCAGCCCGGCATCCGTGCGCAGGAGCAAAGTTACCGGCTGGTTATTGACGAACTGCCGGACGCCGCGTCCCGTGCCGCCAACCCCTCCGCGGTACACTTCCTGCTGCGCTACTCGATTCCGGTGTTTATTGCCGGGAGCCAGAGCGCGCCCGTCAGCCACGATGCCCTGAGCTGTGAGCAGGCAGACATACCGGCCACTCTCCGCTGCTTTAACGCCGGAAACCGCCACATCCGCCTGAGCCACCTTGAGGCCCTGACGGCCGATGGGAAGGTTGTCGGGTCGATTAAAGGCCTGGCGGGCTATGTGCTCCCGGGACAAACCGCCCTTTTATCGCTCAAGCAGCCCACACGTCACGCGCTCAGCTCGCTGCGCGTCTATCTTAATGATGACCATCATGCCAGCCAGATACCCCTGCGCCCGCTCGCTTCTCGCGCTCCTGTTTTGGCTACCGCTCATGCTGTCAGCCCGGACTGAGCCCGCCGACACCGTGCAATGGCTGGCCATTACCGTGAACCACGCCCCGCGAGGCGAGCTATGGGCCTGCCGGGTGGTGGATAATGCGCTATGGATAAGCCGCAGCGACATGAAAAAGCTGGGGCTTCACGCCCCGGACGATCGCGCAGAGTGGGTTGAGCTGACCTCCCTGCCGGGCCTGAACGTCAATCTCGACGTGCTGTCCCAGCAGGTGTCGATTACCGCAGAGGCAGACGCGCTCGAGGGCCAGCAGCATCTGACCGTCTCAAGGCCCACGCCGATGTACCGCTATCCTGATGCGCAGCCCGTCAACGCCTATACGCTCGGATATGCGCTCTACGCCAGCGACGTGCAAGGGAAGCGCCAGCTTAACGCCCAGACCATGCTGACCGCGTCCGGTGGGCTACCTGGAACGTTCAGCAGCAGTTTTTCAAGCCATGTCGGGGAGGAAAACAGCGCCGGTCGACCGACCCATACGCGTCTCGAAACCCGCTGGCAGTGGGACAACACCGACTCGCTGACCACGCTGGCGCTGGGCGACAGCGTCACCACCGGCACCGGCTGGAGCCGACAGGTACGCTTTGGCGGGCTGCACTGGGCACGTAACTTTGAGCTCAATCCCCAGCTCAATACCGAACCGCGCAGCCGCTACAGCGACACGGCCGTGCTGCCTTCCACGGTCGATTTGTATATCGACGGCCTTAAGCAGAGCAGCCAGCGCGTCACGCCGGGAGACTTTCTACTGGATACCCTGCCCTCCTTCACCGGAAGCGGACAGGCGGAGGTGGTCATTACCGATATCAACGGCCAGCGTCGCACCGTACAGCTCGATCTCTACGGCGCGCCGGGCATGCTGGCGGAAGGGTTCAGCAGCGGTTCGCTGGACATCGGCTGGATGCGCGAAAACTACGCCCTGCGCTCCGACGACTATGCCGCCTCGCCGCTGCTGGACGCGGGCTGGCGCTATGGGGTGAATAATAGCCTGACGCTGGCGCTGCATACGGAACAGCAGCGCAGGCTGCGCAACGTGGGTATGGGCACTGACTGGCTGGTCTCTCCCGCCGTGGGGGTGGTCAGCAAGCACGTTGCCGTGAGCGACAGCCCTTACGGTCAGGGCGTTCAGTGGGGCCTTGGCTGGCAGTGGAACGGCAGGGGAACGAGCATTTCTGCCAGCACCGTCCGTACCGAGGCGGATTTCGCCGACAACGCCCGCATGAGCGGTGCCGCGCCCGTCAGACGCAGCGACAGCGTTTGGGTAAGCCAGTCCATCCCCCACTTCGGTACCGTGGGCGCGGGCTGGGTACAGCAGAACATTCAGGGCAGCACAGAGCGTTACCTCAACGCCTCCTGGTCGGTATCGCTGCCGGCACACATCTCCACCACGCTGAGCTACACCCGCTCGTTTACGGACGCGTCGAGCCACGTTCAGCTGCTGCTTTCCGTCCCATTGGGTCGCGAGGACACGCTCTCCGCTCAGGTCAGCCGGGATACGCCGCGCATGGATTACCGCCACCAGCCGGACGATGAGGCCGGCGGCTGGTCATGGGAGCTGGGCCAGGGCTTCGGCGAACGACGTGAAAGATATGCGGACCTCGGCTACCTGGGCCGAGCGGGCGAATGGCACGTTGGGCTGCAGCAAGGTGCCAACCAGGGCAACCAGTACGCCTCCGCCGAAGGCAGCCTGACGCTGCTGGACGGCAGCCTGTACCCGCTGCGCTACATCCAGCAGGGCATGGCGCTGGTGTCCACCCACGGCATTGGGCACGTACCGGTAATGCTGGAAAACCGCCCGGCCGGTGAAACGGATGAAGACGGTTATCTCCTGCTGACCGACCTGCCGCGCTACCACAACAGCAAAGTCAGCATTAACCCGCTCGATCTGCCCGCCGATGTGATCGCCCCTGTTACCGACATGCATGCCAGACCGGGCAACAGCAGCGCGGTGAAAGTCGAGTTTAACGTCCATCACGCCGTCACGGTTCAGGCCCGGCTGGTCGACAGCCGCCGCAGGCCGCTCCCGCTGGGCAGCATCGTGTCAACGCCGCAGGGTGCCACCATCGTGGGACGCGACGGCTTTATCTGGCTTGAAGATCCGCCCCTGCCGGGCGAACTGGTGGTTAAGACCGGTGAGGGAGAGTGCCGGGTCACGCTTCCGGCGCCCCGTACCGCGTCATCTATACAGAATATCGGAGAACAACTGTGTCATTAAGAGCGCCGTTATTATTGCTGCTCGTCCTGTCCGTGAAGGCGATGGCGGCAGCCTGCTGGATAACCTCCATGCCCGCCATTAACTTTGGCAACGTCGTGGCGGGCAATACCACCTCCGTCAACACCGAGGTCAAATTTAGCTGCCAGGCCGACAACGAGGGCAGGACGGAATATATTAACGTCTGCCTGAGCAGCGTAGACGCCCCGCCCTTTGAGATGATCTCCCAGGGAGATCAGGAGGGGAAACAGTATACCCTCCTCTTCCGCCTGCTTAACGGCGCAGCGCGCTCTCAGGAGCTGGGGCCTGCCAGCAACGGGAACCTGATTCAGCAGACCCTCGCCGCGGAAAGCAATGCCAACGTCAGCGGTACCTTTCCGCTTATCGCTACCATTCCGCCAGGGCAAAGCCAGCTTCCGGCCTACCACTATTACAACTACAACATGAATCTGCGCATCGCCTGGCACAGCGCCCTGCGCCAGGACGCGCTGCAAAACTGCTCGGACGGTTCCGCAGAGGGGCAGCAGGTGCAGGGCGGCACCAGCGCGCAGGCCGAAATCAGCCAGGGGTGCTACATCGAGCGCGTGACGCCGCTTAACTTCGGCACGCTGACCAGCACCGCTACCCTGAGCCCGACGCGATCCTCCGCCACCCTCACCACGCGCTGTCCGGCCGGAACCGCGTTCACCCTTGCCATGGGAAAAGGCAACCATGCCAGCGGTAACCAGCGGCAGCTCTGCAACAGCGAGGGTCATTGCCTGCGCTACGGTCTCTGGCAGGATGAGGCGGCCACGCAAAGCTGGGGAGATCAAAACAGCGGCGATGCGCTGCAGGTCACCAACCCTGCAGGCGGCACCCAGAACTACACCGTTTACGGCGAGGTCCCGGCACAGCCGCTAATCGGTACCGGGGAGTTTATTGATGACGTGATTATCACGCTGACTTATTAAATCACCCAAAAACCTGTCTGGATCAATGTTATCGGTAACAGTGGCGTTAAAATAGCCAGCAATGCAGCCTTGAGGGCGTAAGCCTTTTTTCATTCATTATCTCTGTTTTTATTACAACAACTTATGAAATACCTGCTTGCTGACGCCATCGTCTATAACGACGAGGACGGCTCTGTTTCTCTTATCAATGCGCCGGATGAGGATGCGCAGCTCCTCACCTGCACAGCCAATACCATCATGAGGCTGCTGGTTCAGCATCATGGGAACGTGGTCGAACGGGAAACCTTTCTCCAGGAAGTCTGGGATCGGCGAGGGCTCCAGGGATCTAACAACTCCTTAAACCAGTACATCAGCATTCTGCGCAAGATGCTGGCGACCCTGCTTCCCGACGCGCTGTTTATCGTTACCGTACCGAAAACGGGCTTTATGCTCAGCGCAGACGTCACCGTCACTCCGCTGGAGGAGGCCCCCCCGATCGCCAAAACGGTGAAACCTGCATGGCGCGTTCGCCCGGAATGGCTGTTCTGCGGCGCGCTCACGCTGGTCGTCGTTGCGCTAAGCATCTGGATCGTGCTCATCAAGCCAGACGCCCCGCAGCGGGAGATCCATCTGCTGACGCATATCGGCACCTGTCCGGTTTACACCTTTACGCCGCTGGCGGACGTGTTTCACGGGAAGGCGATTACGCTCGCGCAAACGCTTCAAAAGGACGGTCACCTTCCGTGTCTGAAAAATTCGATTTTCTACATGCACATTCAGAGAACGCTTTTCTACGGCCACGAAGGGCGGCTGGTGCTCTCCCAATGCTCCCTCACGCGGGGTAAAGCCAGCGCCTGTCGTACGCTTTACTATTACGAGTGGTGATATGAGACAGAAAAAAGTTTGGCTAATCCTGATCCTCAACCTGCTGCTGCTGGGCACCGCGCTGGCGTGGTATTTTCACACGCCTCCGCTGTCGGTAACCTGCGACGGAAACCTGACGTTTACCGACGAGCGCGACAGCCACAATTTCACCTTTGACGGTGAGGTCATTATGCGCTTTCACCCCGACAAAACGGGGTACATCACGGTTAACGGCAACGTGGTGAATGCCCCGCGCAGCTGGGAGGTTTCTCGCCAGGAGATGTTTAAATGGCGTCACGTGGAGGACGAACTGTATGAGATCGTCATTCAAAAAGTGGAGCGCTTTAGCCATGACGCGATGCCGCCCGGGGTCTTTGAAAAATACGTTGCCGGCCTGACGCTGGGCAATAAAAGGCTTCTGACGATAGAGCGCACGCCGGAAGACGCGCTGGTGATCAGCAATTTTTATTCGCCGGTGCTGATCTGCTCGGAATAATGTCGACGGGTCAGGCTATACTTGCCGCCATGACTATTCGCATTCGCCCCACCACCCTCAGCGACGTTGCCGCCCTGTCCGCCATTGAACGCGCGGCGGCCGGGCGATTCCGCGACATCCCGGAACTCGCCTGGCTTGCCGACGGCGAGGTCATTCCCGCTGAGCAACACCTCAACTATGCCGAACGCGGGCTCAGTTGGCTGGCGCTGGCAAACGACCAGCCCGTCGGGTTTGTCCTTGCCGAAGCCCACCCGTCATCACTGTTTATTGTCGAACTCTCGGTTGATCTGGACTGGCAGCGAAAAGGGATTGGCAGACAGCTCATCGCCTGCGTGGCAGATTGCGCCCGTAAAAGGGGTCTGACCGCGCTGACGCTGACGACGTTCAGGGACGTACCGTGGAATGCGCCGTTCTATGCGCGGCTGGGGTTTGAAATGATGACGAGGCTGACGCCTGAATTGCGTCAGAAAAGGGAAGAAGAGACGGCGAACGGTTTAGCGTATGAAACGCGCTGCGCCATGCGCCTGCCTCTGTAATATCGCCCGGTGGCGCTGCGCTTACCGGGTCTACAAAACACTGAACAGTGGGCCGGGTAAGGCGCAGCCGCCACCCGGCACAACGCACGGCGTTAGAACGTTTCCCAGTTATCACCTGCATCGGCAGTAGCGGTTTTACGCGTCATTACCGGTGCGGCAACGGCTTTCGCCGAAGCGAATTCACGCGCCTTCATCTGCTCCTGCTGAATGCGGAACACCGCCACGGCCTGGGTCAGACGGCTTGCCTGCTCTTCCAGTGCGGCAGCCGCTGCGGCAGACTCTTCCACCAGCGAGGCGTTCTGCTGGGTCACGCGGTCCATCTCTGCCACCGCCAGGCCCACCTGGTCGATACCGCGGCTCTGCTCGTCGGACGCAGAGGCAATCTCGCCCATGATATCGGTCACGCGGGTCACCGCGTTCACGATCTCACCCATGGTTTCACCGGCGCTTTCCACCAACGTTGAACCCACTTCCACGCGTCCCACGGAGTCTTCAATCAGGCTCTTGATCTCACGTGCTGCCTGAGCGCTGCGCTGGGCCAGGTTACGCACTTCCCCTGCCACCACCGCAAATCCACGGCCCTGTTCGCCCGCACGCGCCGCTTCTACCGCCGCATTCAGCGCCAGGATGTTGGTCTGGAAGGCAATGCCGTCGATCACGCTGATGATATCGGCAATTTTCTGCGAACTGCCCGCGATGTCGCGCATGGTTTGCACCACGTTGTCCACCACCTTGCCACCCTTCTGCGCGGTTTCAGACGCGCTTAGCGCCAGGTGGCTCGCCTGACGGGCGTTCTCGGCGTTCTGCTTAACGGTCGCCGTCAGCTGCTCCATGCTGGCAGCGGTCTCTTCCAGTGAA
The DNA here is from genome assembly GCF_014895875.1 of Enterobacter cloacae complex sp. P12RS. Taxonomy (NCBI): domain Bacteria; kingdom Pseudomonadati; phylum Pseudomonadota; class Gammaproteobacteria; order Enterobacterales; family Enterobacteriaceae; genus Enterobacter; species Enterobacter cloacae complex sp. P12RS. The sequence goes on along the minus strand of NZ_JADBQO010000018.1, from coordinate 31,013 downwards.
GCGGCCTGCTGTTCAGTACGGGAAGAGAGGTCGTTATTGCCCATCGCGATTTCGCTCGCGCCGCTATAGATAGCGTTCGCGCCGTTACGCACGTCGCCCACGGTACGCACCAGCTCGCCCTGCATATGACGCAGCGAGTCGGCCAGTTCGCCCATCTCGTTAGAGCCTTCCACGTCGATGCGCTTCACCAGGTCGCCGCTGGCGATGTGGCGAATATTGTCAATGAGACGCGTCAGCGGAGAGATCAGCGCCTGCTTGATACCCAGCCAGACGGCCACAATCACCACCAGCACGGCAACCAGCACGCTGATCAGCACCCAGATAGCCTGAGTGTAAGAGCTGTTGCTGTCTTCAACCGCCATCTGGTACAGCTTGTCGTTCTGCTGCAGGTAGCTCACGTACTGCTTCTCGAATCCATCCTGGTAGCTCTGGGTCGGCTGGTCGAAGAAGGCGTTGATTTTGCCCGCCCCCAGCAGCTGAATTAGCTCAGCCAGCGCACCGTGGTAGATATCGTAGTTACGTTTAATTTCCAGCGCAGCGGCGTCGCTCTGACGCGGGTCGCGCGGCAGGGCTTCATAGTCAGCCCAGTTTTTTTCCGCCTGTTTCAGCGAGGCAGACGCAATCTGCATCAGATCGTTAACGGTCGCGCCGCTGCCGATATTGTTCTGATCCATCATGTAGCGGATGCCCGCGCGGTTCAGGGTATTACGGGTTTGCAGCAGCGCAACCCAGCTCCCGTTAAGGGTGGATTGTTGCTGACGAATGGTTTGCAGGACGGTGAAATTCTCTTTGTCATTCTTCAGAGCATTAAAGAAAAGACCACCGGATGTGAGTTGTAAAAGGCCAAATATCGCTAAAACCAGCATTAAGCTGGTGACAATCTTGATACGGTTTAACATGTTTTCTCTTTCCTCAGACAGATACAGAATTTTCGGCCTGGAAAGGGAAAACTTTACGAAAATCATCCTGGAATTTGTGGTTTTTACTCTTCTTCCCGCGCTGCGTTATGCCGGTTCCCGAGTTCAATAAACTCTTCCAGCAGCGCCGTCAGCTGCTTCATCTTCTCCGGGGTGTATTCCGCCTCAATCTGCTGATACGCCTCCTCCACCTGCGCCTGGGCGTGCGCATACAGCGCATTTCCCTCTTTGGTCAGCGACACGTACAGCTTGCGCTGGTCGTTCACCGGCTTTAAGCGCAGCACCAGGCCGTCGCGCTCCATGCGCGTCAGGATGCCGGTCAGGCTGGGGCGCAGAATACAGGTGCGAAACGCCAGATCGTGAAAATCCATCGACGGATGTTCAGCCAGCACGCGCACGATGCGCCACTGCTGCTCGGTGAGGTTATGCCGCTTCACAATCGGACGGAAGTACGACATCGCCGCTTCCCGCGCCTGCAAAAGCGCGATGGTTAATGAATCATGCATAGCCTCTCCCCTTCACATCATTAACAAGTAAACAATTCATAAAAGATGTTTTTATAAACAACACGTTTCCTGCCAGAAAGTCTAACAGAAACCATTCTGTTTTATTAAGCAACTGATTTACATAGGATTAAAATGCATAATGTAAATTTATTGTTATTCATATCACAAATTCTTCACTTCTGATTGCGAAATAAACAGCAAAAGCATAAAAACAGATCATTAACATATTAATGAAATCATAACCCGGACCGTCGGGGTGAGGAGTAGGTGAATGAAAGGTACCGTATTTGCCGTCGCGCTGAACCACCAGAGTCAGCAAGAAGCCTGGGCTGAGGCGTTTGAAAAAGCCCCTTACAACACGCCGCCAAAAACGCCGGTGTGGTTTATCAAACCGCACAACACGGTGATTCGCGCGGGCGAGCCCATTCCTTTCCCGCAGGGGGAAACGGTGTTAAGCGGCGCGACGGTGGCGCTGGTTGTGGGTAAAACCGCCAGCAGGGTGCGCGTAGAGGACGCCGCAGCCTACATCGCCGGGTACGCGCTGGCCAACGAAGTGAGCCTGCCGGAAGAGAGCTTCTACCGTCCGGCCATTAAGGCCAAATGCCGGGACGGCTTTTGCCCGCTTGGCGAGCTGGCCGCCGTTGATAACGTCGACAACCTGACCATCATCACCGAGATCAACGGCCGCGAAGCGGACCACTGGAACACCGCCGATCTGCAGCGCAGCGCCGCCGAACTGCTGAGCGCCCTGAGCGAATTCGCCACCCTCAATCCCGGCGATGCGATCCTGCTCGGCACGCCGCAAAGCCGCGTGGAGATCCGCCCGGGCGATCGGGTACGCATTCTTGCAGAAGGTTTCCCGCCGCTGGAAAACCCGGTGGTGAACGAGCGCGACGTCGCCCTTTCCCACCGCACGCCTGAACACGCCACGCTGTTCGCCCTCGGTCTTAACTACGCCGATCATGCCAGCGAGCTGGACTTCAAGCCGCCCACCGAGCCGCTGGTGTTTATCAAAGCGCCGAACACCTTCAATGGCGACAACCAGACCTCGGTGCGCCCGAACAATATCGAATACATGCACTACGAGGCGGAGTTGGTGGTGGTCATCGGTAAAACCGCGCGTAAGGTGAGCGAAGCCGAGGCGATGGAGTATGTCGCGGGCTACACGGTCTGCAACGACTACGCCATCCGCGACTACCTGGAAAATTACTACCGCCCGAACCTGCGGGTCAAAAGCCGCGACGGATTAACCCCCATCAGCCCGAACATCGTGCCGAAAGAAGCCATTCCTGATCCGCATAACTTAACCCTGCGCACCTACGTCAACGGCGAACTGCGTCAGGAAGGCACCACCGCCGATCTCATTTTCAGCATTCCTTACCTGATTGCGTATCTGAGCGATTTTATGACCCTACAGCCGGGCGACATGATCGCCACCGGCACGCCGAAGGGGCTGTCCGACGTGGTGCCGGGCGATGAAGTGGTGGTGGAAGTGGAAGGCGTGGGCCGCCTGGTGAACCGGATTGTCAGCGAGGAGACTGCAAAATGAAAAAGATTAACCACTGGATCAACGGTAAAAACGTCGCCGGAAGCGAGTACTTCCATACCACTAACCCGGCCTCCGGCGAGGTATTAGCGGAAGTCGCCTCCGGCGGTGAAGCGGAAATTCATCAGGCCGTTGCCGCCGCTAAAGAGGCGTTCCCGAAATGGGCCAACCTGCCGATGAAGGAGCGCGCGCGCCTGATGCGTCGCCTGGGGGATCTGATCGACCAGAACGTGCCCGAGATCGCCGCCATGGAAACCGCCGACACCGGCCTGCCGATCCACCAGACCAAAAATGTGCTGATCCCGCGCGCCTCGCACAACTTCGAGTTCTTCGCCGAGGTGTGCCAGCAGATGAACGGCAAAACCTACCCGGTCGACGACAAAATGCTCAACTACACGCTGGTGCAGCCGGTGGGCGTCTGCGCGCTGGTGTCGCCGTGGAACGTGCCGTTTATGACCGCCACCTGGAAGGTCGCGCCGTGCCTGGCGCTGGGCAACACCGCGGTACTGAAGATGTCTGAACTCTCGCCGCTGACCGCCGACCGTCTGGGCGAGCTGGCGCTGGAGGCGGGCATTCCGGCGGGCGTGCTGAACGTGGTGCAGGGCTACGGGGCGACGGCAGGCGACGCGCTGGTGCGCCACCACGACGTGCGCGCTGTCTCCTTCACCGGCGGCACCGCCACCGGGCGCAACATCATGAAAAACGCCGGGCTGAAGAAATATTCCATGGAGCTGGGCGGCAAATCCCCGGTGCTGATTTTTGAAGATGCGGACATCGAGCGCGCGCTGGACGCCGCGCTGTTCACCATCTTCTCCATCAACGGCGAGCGCTGCACAGCGGGCTCGCGCATCTTCATCCAGCAGAGCATTTACCCGGAGTTCGTCAAGCGCTTCGCCGAACGCGCCAATCGCCTGCGCGTGGGCGATCCGACCGATCCGAACACCCAGATTGGCGCGCTCATCAGCCAGCAGCACTGGGAGAAAGTCTCCGGCTATATCCGCCTCGGCATCGAGGAAGGCGCCACCCTGCTGGCGGGCGGCCCGGACAAACCGACCGATCTGCCTGCACACCTGAAAGGCGGCAACTTCCTGCGCCCGACGGTGCTGGCGGACGTCGACAACCGCATGCGCGTTGCGCAGGAGGAGATCTTCGGGCCGGTGGCCTGCCTGCTGCCGTTTAAGGACGAGGCGGAAGGCCTGCGCCTGGCGAACGACGTGGAGTACGGCCTGGCGTCATACATCTGGACCCAGGACGTCAGCAAGGTGCTGCGCCTGGCGCGCAGCATTGAAGCGGGCATGGTGTTCGTGAACACCCAGAACGTGCGCGACCTGCGCCAGCCGTTTGGCGGCGTGAAGGCCTCTGGCACCGGCCGCGAGGGCGGCGAGTACAGCTTTGAAGTGTTCGCGGAGATGAAGAACGTCTGCATCTCCATGGGCGACCATCCGATTCCAAAATGGGGGATCTGACAATGGGCAAGCTAGCGTTAGCGGCAAAAATCACCCACGTGCCGTCGATGTATCTTTCCGAGCTGCCGGGGAAAAACCACGGCTGCCGCCAGTCGGCCATCGACGGGCATAAAGAGATCAGCAAGCGCTGCCGCGAGCTGGGCGTAGACACCATCATCGTGTTCGACACCCACTGGCTGGTAAACAGCGCATACCACATCAACTGTGCGGATCATTTTTCAGGCGTCTATACCAGTAACGAGCTGCCGCACTTTATCCGCGACATGACCTACGACTACGACGGCAACCCGGAGCTCGGGCAGCTGATCGCCGACGAAGCGGTGAAGCTCGGCGTGCGCGCCAAGGCGCACAACATCCCGAGCCTCAAGCTGGAGTACGGCACGCTGGTGCCGATGCGCTACATGAACGCGGATAAGCACTTCAAAGTGATCTCCATCTCCGCGTTCTGCACGGTTCACGATTTCGCCGACAGCCGCAGGCTGGGCGAGGCCATCGTCAGCGCCATCGAAAAGTACGACGGCACCGTGGCGGTGCTCGCCAGCGGCTCGCTCTCGCACCGCTTTATCGACGACCAGCGTGCGGAAGAAGGGATGAACAGCTACACCCGCGAGTTCGACCGTCAGATGGACGAGCGGGTGGTCAAGCTGTGGCGCGAAGGCCAGTTTAAAGAGTTTTGCAGCATGCTGCCGGAGTACGCCGACTACTGCTACGGCGAGGGGAACATGCACGACACGGTGATGCTGCTGGGGATGCTGGGCTGGGATAAATACGACGGCAAGGTGGAGTTCCTCACTGAGCTGTTCGCCAGCTCCGGCACCGGCCAGGTCAACGCCGTTTTCCCGCTGCCCGCATAAGGAGTCGTTATGCCGCACTTTATTGCTGAATGTACCGACAACATCCGCGGGCAGGCCGACCTGCCGGGTCTGTTCGCCAAAGTGAACGAGGCGCTGGCCGCCACGGGCATCTTCCCGCTCGGCGGCATCCGCAGCCGCGCCCACTGGCTGGACACCTGGCAGATGGCGGACGGTAAGCATGATTACGCCTTTGTGCATATGACGCTGAAGATCGGCGCCGGGCGCAGCCTGGAGAGCCGGGAAGCCGTGGGGGAGATGCTGTTTGCGCTGATCAAAACCCACTTCGCGGGGCTGATGGCGGAGCGCTATCTGGCGCTGTCGTTTGAGCTGGACGAGCTGCATCCGACGCTCAATTACAAACAAAACAACGTGCACGCGCTCTTTCGCTGAGGTCTTTTATGCTGGACAAACACACCCATACCCTGATCGCCCAGCGCCTGCATCAGGCGGAACAGTCCCGGGAGCAGATCCGCGCGATCTCGCTGGAGTACCCGGAGATCACCATCGAAGACGCCTACGCCGTACAGCGCGAATGGGTGAGCCTGAAAATTGCCGAAGGCCGCGTGCTGAAAGGCCACAAGATTGGCCTCACCTCGAAAGCGATGCAGGCCAGCTCGCAGATTAGCGAGCCGGACTACGGCACGCTGCTGGACGACATGTTCTTCCTCGACGGCAGCGACATTCCCGTCGATCGCTTTATCGTCCCGCGTATCGAAGTGGAGCTGGCCTTCGTGCTGGCAAAACCGCTGCGCGGCCCGAACTGCACGATCTTCGACGTCTACAACGCCACGGATTACGTCATTCCCGCCCTGGAGCTGATCGACGCCCGCTGCCACAACGTTGATCCGGAGACCCAGCGCCCGCGCAAGGTGTTCGACACCATCTCCGACAACGCCGCCAACGCCGGGGTGATCCTCGGCGGTCGTCCGATTAAGCCCGACGCGCTGGATCTGCGCTGGATCTCCGCCCTGCTCTACCGCAACGGCGTGATCGAAGAGACCGGCGTCGCCGCTGGCGTGCTTAACCACCCGGCGAACGGCGTGGCGTGGCTGGCGAACAAGCTCGCGCCGTACGACGTGCAGCTTGAGCCCGGACAAATCATCCTCGGCGGCTCGTTTACCCGTCCGGTTGCCGCCAGCAGGGGCGACACCTTCCATGTTGACTACGGCAACATGGGCTCCATCAGCTGTCGCTTTGTGTAAGGAGGCGACCATGCAAAACGCATTCAAAGCGGCGCTGAAGGCGGGCCTCCCGCAAATCGGTTTATGGCTGGGGTTGACCAGCAGCTACAGCGCAGAGCTGCTGGCCGGGGCCGGTTTTGACTGGCTGCTGATCGACGGCGAGCACGCGCCGAACAGCGTGCAGACCGTCCTGACCCAGCTCCAGGCCATCGCCCCTTATCCCAGCCAGCCGGTGGTGCGCCCGTCGTGGAACGATCCGGTGCAGATCAAGCAGCTGCTGGACGTGGGGGCGCAAACCCTGCTGGTGCCGATGGTGCAAAACGCTGACGAGGCGCGGCTGGCGGTAAGCGCCACCCGCTACCCGCCTGCGGGCATTCGCGGCGTCGGCAGCGCCCTGGCGCGCGCGTCGCGCTGGAATCGCATCCCGGATTACCTGCATCAGGCTAACGACGCCATGTGCGTGCTGGTGCAGATCGAAACCCGCGAGGCGCTGAAAAACCTGCCGCAGATCCTGGACGTGGAAGGCGTCGACGGCGTGTTTATCGGCCCGGCGGATCTGAGCGCCGACATGGGCTTTGCCGGCAATCCGCAGCATCCGGAGGTGCAGGCCGCCATCGAGCAGGCGATCGCGCAGATCCTCCGCGCGGGCAAAGCGCCCGGCATCCTGATGGCGAATGAACAGCTGGCGAAACGCTATCTCGGCCTCGGCGCATTGTTTGTGGCGGTCGGTGTGGATACCACCCTGCTCGCCCGCAGCGCCGAAGCGCTGGCGGCCCGCTTTACCGACGTCACCACAGCAGTTGATAACAATAAATCCGTCTACTAAACGTACGATGTGGAGCGCAACATGACGACCTCAACCCTGCATAATAAAGATGTAGAACATCGCGCAATGAATAAGCTGTTCCGTCGTTTGATCGTGTTTCTCTTTATCCTGTTTGTTTTCTCGTTTCTCGATCGCATTAACATCGGCTTTGCCGGGTTGACGATGGGCAAAGATCTGGGCCTCACGTCGACCATGTTTGGCCTGGCCGCGACCCTGTTTTACGTCACCTACGTGCTGTGCGGGATCCCCAGCAATATCATGCTGGCGAAGGTCGGCGCACGCCGCTGGATCGCCGGGATCATGGTGGTGTGGGGCATTGCCTCCACCTGCACCATGTTCGCTACCAGCCCCGAAACGCTTTACGTCCTGCGCATGCTGGTGGGCATTGCGGAAGCCGGTTTCCTGCCGGGGATTTTGGTCTATCTCACCTGGTGGTTCCCGGCCTATCACCGCGCCCGCGCCAACGCGCTGTTTATGATCGCCATGCCGGTGACCATGATGCTCGGCTCGATCCTCTCCGGGTATATTCTGGCGATGGACGGGCTGTGGAACCTGAAGGGCTGGCAGTGGCTGTTTCTGCTGGAGGGGCTGCCGTCGGTGATGCTCGGCGTGGTGACCTGGTTTTACCTCAACGACACGCCGGACCAGGCCACCTGGCTGGATGAGGACGAAAAGCAGGCGCTGAAAACGATGATCGCCCGCGAGCAGGAGATCGCCATCGCCCAATCCGTCACGCCGCGCTCGACGCTGCGCGAGGTGCTTACGCCCGCCGTGCTGCTCTACACGCTGGCCTACTTCTGTCTGACCAATACGCTCAGCGCAATCAACATCTGGACGCCGCAGATCCTGCAAAGCTTCAACACCGGCAGCAGCAATATCGTGATTGGCCTGCTGGCGGCGATCCCGCAGTTTTGTACCATCCTCGGGATGATCTGGTGGAGCCGCCGCTCCGACAGGCTGAAAGAGCGAAAAAAGCACACCATCCTGCCGTACCTGTTTGCAGCGGCGGGATGGATGCTGGCCTCCGCGACCGATCACAGCCTGATCCAGCTGCTTGGCATCATCATGGCCTCAACCGGATCGTTTACCGCCATGGCGATATTCTGGACCACGCCGGACCAGGTTATTAGCCTGCAATCCCGCGCGGTGGCGCTGGCGGTGATCAACGCCATCGGTAACGTCGGATCCGCCGTCAGCCCGCTGCTGATTGGGATCCTGCGCGACGCGACCGGCAGCTTCAGCTCCGGGCTGTGGTTCGTGGCGGGTCTGCTGGTGGTCGGCGCGCTGGTGCTGACGCGCATCCCGATGACGCAGCGGGTTCAACAGAGGAACGATCATGTGCCAGAGCCCTATCGCCAACATTGATATCAGCAAGGAGTACGACGAAAGCCTGGGCACCGACGACGTGCACTATCAGTCGTTCGCCCGCATGGCGGCCTTTTTTGGCCGCGACATGCAGGCGCACCGTCACGATCAGTATTTTCAGATGCACTTTCTCGACACCGGGCAGATTGAGCTCCAGCTCGACGACCACCGCTATTCGGTGCAGGCGCCGCTGTTTGTGCTGACGCCACCGTCGGTGCCGCACGCGTTTATCACCGAATCCGACAGCGACGGGCACGTGCTGACGGTGCGCGAGGATCTCATCTGGCCGCTGCTGGAGGTGCTCTACCCCGGCACGCGGGAAGCGTTCGGCCTGCCGGGGATCTGTCTGTCGCTTGCCGACAAGCCTGACGAGCTGACGGCGCTGAAGCACTACTGGCAGCTCATTGCCCGGGAATCCACGGCACAGCTGCCGGGCCGTGAGCATACGCTGGTCCTGCTGGCACAGGCGGTATTTACCCTGCTGCTGCGCAACGCGAAGCTCGACGACCACGCGTCAGGCGGCATGCGCGGCGAGCTGAAGCTTTTCCAGCGCTTTACCCAGCTGATCGACACCCACTATCACCAGCACTGGACGGTACCGGAATACGCCAGCGAACTGCACCTGACCGAATCCCGCCTGACGGACATCTGCCGCCGCTTCGCCAACCGCTCGCCGAAACGGCTGATCTTCGACCGGCAGCTGCGCGAGGCCAGGCGCCTGCTGCTGTTTTCCGACAGCGCGGTCAGCGAGATTGCCTGGCAGCTGGGATTTAAAGATCCGGCCTATTTCGCCCGGTTTTTCAATCGCCTGACGGGTTGCTCGCCCAGCGCGTATCGGGCGCAGAAAGTACCGGTTTCCTGAACGCATCACGGTATGTAGGGCGGGTAAGCGCAGCGCCACCCGCCAAAAACCCGCACAGATCACAAATCCCAATCCCGCCCGAAAAGTACCCGCCGTTGTCCCAAACGTCCCTTCACGTTCCGCCCCTCTCACGCTTCAATTAAACAACAAAAACAAAACATAAATTTAACAATCATCTTCCGATACGAGGTCCCTATGAAGCCTGAAGATTTCCGCGCTGATGCCAAACGTCCGTTAACCGGCGAAGAGTATTTAAAAAGCCTGCAGGATGGACGCGAGATTTATATCTACGGCGAGCGCGTTAAGGACGTCACCACCCACCCGGCGTTTCGCAATGCGGCGGCGTCCATCGCCCAGATGTACGACGCCCTGCACAAGCCGGACATGCAGGACACGCTGTGCTGGGGCACCGACACCGGCAGCGGCGGCTACACCCACAAATTTTTCCGCGTGGCGAAAAGCGCCGACGACCTGCGCCAGCAGCGCGACGCCATCGCCGAGTGGTCGCGCCTGAGCTACGGCTGGATGGGCCGCACGCCGGACTACAAAGCGGCGTTCGGCTGCGCGCTCGGTGCTAACCCGGCTTTCTACGGCCAGTTCGAGCAGAACGCCCGGAACTGGTACACCCGCATTCAGGAAACCGGCCTGTACTTCAACCACGCCATCGTCAACCCGCCGATCGACCGCCACAAGCCGGCGGACGAGGTGAAGGACGTCTACATCAAGCTGGAGAAAGAGACCGATGCCGGGATTATCGTCAGCGGTGCGAAAGTCGTCGCAACCAACTCGGCGTTGACCCACTACAACATGATCGGTTTTGGCTCCGCGCAGGTGATGGGCGAAAACCCGGACTTCGCGCTGATGTTCGTCGCGCCGATGGATGCCGAAGGCGTGAAGCTGATCTCCCGCGCCTCGTATGAGATGGTGGCAGGCGCAACCGGCTCCCCGTACGACTACCCGCTCTCCAGCCGCTTCGACGAGAACGACGCGATCCTGGTGATGGATAACGTGCTGATCCCGTGGGAAAACGTGCTGATCTACCGCGATTTCGACCGCTGCCGTCGCTGGACGATGGAGGGCGGCTTCGCCCGCATGTACCCGCTGCAGGCCTGCGTGCGTCTGGCGGTGAAGCTCGACTTCATCACCGCCCTGCTGAAGAAATCCCTGGAGTGCACCGGTACCCTTGAGTTCCGCGGCGTGCAGGCGGATCTCGGTGAAGTAGTGGCCTGGCGCAATATGTTCTGGGCGCTGAGCGACTCCATGTGCTCCGAAGCCACGCCGTGGGTGAACGGCGCGTACCTGCCGGACCACGCGGCGCTGCAAACCTACCGCGTGATGGCCCCGATGGCCTACGCGAAGATCAAGAACATCATCGAACGTAACGTGACCTCCGGGCTGATTTATCTGCCGTCCAGCGCGCGGGACCTGAACAACCCGCAGATCGACCAGTATCTGGCGAAGTACGTGCGCGGCTCCAACGGAATGGATCACGTCGAACGCATCAAGATTTTGAAACTGATGTGGGACGCCATCGGCAGCGAGTTTGGGGGGCGTCACGAGTTGTACGAAATCAACTACTCCGGCAGCCAGGATGAGATCCGCCTGCAGTGTCTGCGTCAGGCGCAAAGCTCCGGGAATATGGACAAGATGATGGCAATGGTCGACCGCTGCATGTCCGAGTACGACCAGCACGGCTGGACCGTGCCGCACCTGCACAACAATAGCGATATCAACATGCTCGACAAGCTGCTGAAATAGCGCAGCGGGAGGTTACAATGCATTCAGATGAACAACGCCTGCGTTTTCGCGACGCAATGAGCAGCCTGTCGGCGGCGGTCAATGTGGTCACCACCGAGGGCGACGCCGGACGCTGCGGCATTACCGCCACCGCCGTCTGCTCGGTGACGGATACCCCGCCGTCGGTCATGGTCTGCATTAACGCCAACAGCGCCATGAACCCGGTCTTTCAGGGCAACGGCAGGCTGTGCGTCAACGTGCTGAACCACGAGCAGGAGATCATGGCCCGCCACTTCGCCGGGATGACCGGGATGGCAATGGAGGAGCGCTTTGCCCTCTCCTGCTGGCAGAAAGGCCCGCTGGGGCAGCCGGTGCTGAAAGGCGCGCTGGCGAGCCTGGAAGGCGAGATTACCCAGGTGCAAACCATCGGCACGCATCTGGTTTATCTTGTCGAAGTGAAAAACATCATCCTGAGTGACGCGGGACACGGCCTGATCTACTTTAAGCGCCGTTTCCACCCGGTGATGATGGAGATGGAAGCCGTCGTGTGATCCCCCTCGCGCTGGCCTTTTTTCGGGCCAGCGCCGCTTTCTACAAAAATTCCTAAGGTTTCCGCTAAATCACGCCGTTATATATCCATAAGAGAAATTTTCTGTGCCTGAATACTGACATCTCCGGTCAGTGCTTTTGCATTGTTCAGCGCATACCCAATATACAGGAAGACCTTATGGCTAAAACGACGCGGAGCCGCTCGGCTGAACGTCTGGTCGATATTCTCCTTGAGCTACATTTACACGGCGTAGTAAACCGCAGTGCGCTAATGGAGAAATTTAAAATTACCGAGCGTACCGTCTACCGGGATTTAAATGCGCTCTCGCCCATTGTTGAACATACCGGTAACGGGCTATATCGACTGATCCACTCCGCCCAATCTCCCGGCGGGCAGGGATTACATCATGCTCTGGCTAACTTCCTGAATGCCGATAACTTTTTCCCTGAAAGAAATACGGACTTCTGGCAAAAGCTGGAGGCGCGCGTCGACGAAAACCATATTCTTATCCTCGGTAATGACGCAGAGCACACGGTGCAGCGTGATATCCGCCGCCATTTAGCGAAAATCGAGAAATCGATTAAGAACCATAATGTCTGTCAGATCGTTTATAAGGGTAAAACCCGTCTGATTAATCCCTATAAACTCATTAACAAAAAAAATATATGGTATTTACAAGCTACCGAAAATAGCCGGTTGAAATCCTTTTCATTAAGCCAGATTAGCTGGTTTGATGTTCAAAAAACCTTTTTTACTCCTGATGAAAATGTTCGGGAACTGCTGGAAAAAAGCCTCGACCCGTGGGTGTCCGAAACTACTTTCACCGTGAAAATATTCATTAAGGATAATATTTCACATTACTTCCTGCGCCGCGATCTCCTGCCGGAACAGGAGCTGCTGGAGGAGCGGCGCGGCGGCGTCACGCTGCGCTGCCAGGCGGCACACGAAAACCAGATCCTGCCGCTGCTGTTCTACTGGCTGCCGAATATTCAGATCCTGGAGCCAAGCTGGCTGAAGGAGAAACTCATCAAGACGCTGGAAAGCTACCTGTCGATGGAGCGCAGCCCGGAAAACCACTTGATCTCAATCACATAATTTCCCCGACCAGCGGCGAGCCTGAACCACTCGCCGCGTCCTTTGACCGCTCACCCATCACTTTCAACCACTCACTCATTTACCGTCCTTTACGCGCGCGCGGATCTGGCACGATCGCTCCAGCATTAATCAATACCTCCTCACAACGAACCCTGACCCTTTTTTCTTTACATAAAAAACCAGGTCTTACTATGGATACTAAAAAACTACTTAAGCACGTGCCCTGGGCCTTACTCGGGATCCTCGGCGCTTTCTGTCTGGCGGTTGTCGCATTACGCCGGGGCGAACACGTCAGCGCCCTGTGGATCGTGGTCGCGTCGGTCTCCGTCTACCTTGTGGCCTATCGCTACTACAGCTTATACATCGCGCAAAAGGTCATGAAGCTCGACCCAACGCGCGCCACCCCGGCAGTCATTAACAACGACGGCCTGAACTACGTGCCAACCAACCGCTACGTGCTGTTTGGTCACCACTTTGCCGCCATTGCAGGCGCTGGCCCGCTGGTCGGCCCGGTGCTGGCCGCCCAGATGGGCTACCTGCCGGGTACGCTCTGGCTGCTGGCGGGCGTGGTGCTGGCGGGTGCGGTGCAGGACTTTATGGTGCTGTTTATCTCCTCGCGCCGTAACGGTTCGTCGCTGGGCGAGATGATCAAAGAAGAGATGGGCCGCGTGCCGGGCACTATCGCCCTCTTCGGCTGCTTCCTGATCATGATCATCATCCTCGCGGTGCTGGCGCTGATCGTGGTGAAAGCGCTGGCCGAAAGTCCGTGGGGCGTCTTCACCGTCTGCTCTACCGTACCGATTGCGCTGTTCATGGGCATCTATATGCGCTTCCTGCGCCCTGGCCGCGTGGGTGAAGTGTCGGTCATTGGTATCGTGCTGCTGGTCGCCTCCATCTACTTCGGCGGCGTGATTGCGCACGACCCGTACTGGGGCCCGGCGCTGACCTTTAAAGACACCACCATCACCTTCGCGCTGATCGGTTACGCGTTCGTTTCCGCCCTGCTGCCGGTGTGGCTGATTCTGGCTCCGCGCGACTACCTGGCGACCTTCCTGAAAATCGGTGTCATCGTCGGGCTGGCGATCGGGATTGTCATCATCAACCCTGAGCTGAAAATGCCGGCGGTGACTCAGTACATTGACGGCACCGGTCCGCTGTGGAAAGGCGCCCTGTTCCCGTTCCTGTTTATTACCATCGCCTGCGGCGCCGTGTCTGGCTTCCACGCGCTGATCGCCTCCGGCACCACGCCGAAGCTGATGGCTAACGAAACCGACGCGCGCTTTATCGGTTACGGCGCGATGCTGATGGAGTCCTTCGTGGCGATCATGGCGCTGGTTGCGGCGTCGATTATCGAGCCAGGCCTGTACTTCGCGATGAACACCCCGCCGGCGGGTCTGGGCATCACCATGCCAAACCTGCATGAGATGGGCGGGGAAAATACCGCGCTGATCATGGCGCAGCTGAAAGAGGCCAGCGCACACGCGGCGGCGACCGTCAGCTCCTGGGGCTTCGTGATCTCGCCTGAGCAGATCATGCAGACCGCGAAGGACATTGGCGAACCGTCCGTGCTGAACCGCGCAGGTGGCGCGCCGACGCTGGCCGTGGGTATCGCACACGTGTTCCACAAAGTGCTGCCGTGGGCGGACATGGGCTTCTGGTACCACTTCGGTATTCTGTTCGAAGCGCTGTTCATCCTCACCGCGCTGGATGCCGGTACCCGTGCGGGCCGCTTCATGCTGCAGGATCTGCTGGGCAACTTCGTGCCGTTCCTGAAGAAAACCGACTCTCTGGTAGCGGGTGTTCTGGGTACTGCCGGGTGCGTAGGCCTGTGGGGCTACCTGCTGTATCAGGGCGTTGTCGACCCGCTCGGCGGCGTGAAGAGCCTGTGGCCGCTGTTCGGTATCTCTAACCAGATGCTGGCAGCCGTTGCCCTGGTGCTCGGTACCGTCGTCCTCGTGAAGATGAAACGCACCAAATACATCTGGGTGACCGTGGTTCCTGCGCTGTGGCTGCTGCTCTGCACCACCTGGGCGCTGGGCCTGAAGCTGTTCAGCACCAACCCGCAGCTGGAAGGCTTCTTCTTCATGGCTAACCAGTACAAAGAGAAGATTGCCGCAGGCGGCGCGGATCTTACCGCGCAGCAGATTGCCAACATGAACCATATCGTGGTGAACAACTACACCAACGCGGGTCTGAGCATTCTGTTCCTGGTGGTGGTGTATAGCATTATCTTCTACGGCATCAAAACCTGGATGAAAGTGCGCAACACCGAAGGCCGTACGGATAAAGAGACCCCGTACGTGCCGGTGCCGGAAGGCGGCGTGAAGACCTCTTCACACCATTAATCTGGTTGTATTCAGCCCCGCTCCGGCGGGGCTTTGTTCTTATCAGGATGGACTATGTTTGGTAACTTAGGCGAAGCAAAAAAATACCTCGGTCAGGCGGCGAAGATGCTGATTGGCATTCCGGACTATGACAACTACGTTGAGCATATGAAGACCAACCATCCGGATAAGCCGTACATGACCTACACCGAATTCTTCCGCGAGCGTCAGGAAGCGCGCTACGGCGGAAGTGGAGAAGGCGGCGTCCGCTGCTGCTAAAGGAGAGACCATGACCCCGATTGCCGTTACCCTGCTGACCGGTTTCCTCGGCGCCGGTAAAACCACCCTGCTGCGCCACATCCTGAACGAGCAGCACGGCTTCAAAATCGCCGTCATCGAAAACGAATTTGGCGAAGTCTCCGTTGACGATCAATTAATCGGAGACCGCGCCACGCAAATCAAAACCCTGACCAACGGCTGCATCTGCTGCACCCGCTCTAACGAGCTGGAAGACGCCCTGCTGGACCTGCTCGACAGCCGCGATCGCGGTGACATCGGCTTCGATCGCCTGGTGATCGAGTGCACCGGCATGGCCGACCCCGGCCCGATTATTCAGACCTTTTTCTCGCACGATATTCTTTGCCAGCGCTACCTGCTGGACGGGGTGATTGCCCTGGTAGACGCGGTCCACGCCGACGAGCAGATGAACCAGTTCACCATTGCCCAGTCTCAGATAGGCTACGCCGACCGCATTCTGCTGACCAAAACCGACGTGGCAGGCGACAGCGAAAGACTCCGCGAGCGCCTGACGCGCATCAACTCGCGCGCGCCGATTTATACGGTGACGCATGGCGATATCGATCTATCCCAGCTGTTTAACACCAACGGCTTTATGCTGGAGGAGAACATCACCGCAAAACCGCGCTTCCACTTTATGGCAGACAAGCAAAACGACGTGGCGTCGATTGTGGTGGAGCTGGACTATCCGGTGGATATCAGCGAAGTCTCCCGCGTGATGGAAAACCTGCTGCTTTCGTTTGCCGACAGGCTGCTGCGCTACAAGGGGATGCTGTGGATTGACGGCGAGCCCAACCGTCTGCTGTTCCAGGGCGTGCAGCGCCTGTACAGCGCCGACTGGGACCGCCCGTGGGGCGATGAAGCGCCGCACAGCGTGATGGTGTTTATTGGTATCCAGCTGCCGGAGGAGGAGATTCGGGCAGCATTTGCAGGTCTGAAGAAATAACCGCCTTGCTTCCCCTCTCCCCTGTGGGGAGAGGGTTAGGATGAGGGGTAAAATTATTTCAACGCCTCCGGCAGCGTCACAATCCACAGCTCGCTCTCTGACTCCGGCTTCTTCAGCGGCTTCACGCTGAGCGTGGTTTCCACCGGTTTATCGTCCAGCGTCAGCTTGCCTTCCTCGTTCACCCGATAGTCCTTGAGCTTTTTGCCCTCGACCGGATGCTGCATCGCCACCTTCACGCCAAAGTCGTTATCGTTCGCCACCGCAAGCCGTTTGCCGTCGATCAGCGCCAGCCCTTCGGCCTTCTCCTGTTTCCAGCCCAGCGCGCGCAGATCGACGACCTGCGTTTTTGCTGCAAGGGTAATGCCGCGCTGCGCCAGGGTTTTCTCATCATCAAACTCCGGGTACTCGCCCGGCTTGTCGAAAGCGGTCAGGTCGCTCGCCTTGCTGAGATCCACCTTGTAGATAAGGTTACGCATCGCGTCATTTTTATCCTCACCCTGTTCAATCAGCAGGATGTGCTGGTCGTCCAGCGCCACGATGTCGCCGATTTTGGCGTCGCTGTTTTTGCTGTAGGCCGCGCTGTCGATGGGGTAGCCGTACATCGCCGTTTTCCCGGTCGCCGGGTCGAAGCTGACCAGACGCGTAAACAGCGCCTGCTTTTTGCTCTTACCGTCGATATCCAGCGTGCTTTGCACGGCGGCGATAATACGCCCGTCCGGCATCCGGGTCAGGCCTTCAAAGCCCCGGTTCGGCTGGCGCCATTTGATAACGTTTGGCAGACCGCCCGCGATGGATTTTTCCCCTTCCGCCGCCTGCGGCCCGTGGATCGCCAGAATTTTTCCTTTGCTGTCGACGTTAATCAGGAACGGGCCATACTCGTCGCACAGCCAGAAGCCGCCCTTGCCGTCCGGGGTGATGCCTTCCGTGTCCAGCCCGCGGTTGTCACCCTTCAGAATTTTAAGGGTATCGCTGAACGCCACCTCATTGGTAGATCCGATCACGCCGCTTTGCAGCGGCAGGCCGTTAATCTCGCCTTTATCATCATGCAGCGGGCGGGCATCCGTTGCCTCCGCTTTGCCGTTCTGAACGCGAATTGTCATCAGCAGCGGCGCGAAATCCGGCGTGACAAAAATTTTGGCTTCGTTTTTACCCATTTTGGGCGCATCGGCGTTAGGACCGCGATCGGTCACGGTCGCGAAGGTCAGAGCATCGCCCTGCTTGCCCGTAAACAGCAGGCCGGAGCCAATCCCTACCGGGAGTCCATTCGGAAACGCACCGGCAAACGCGCCGCTGTATTTCACGTGTGAGCCGTCAGGGAAGCTGACAACATAGCGCTCAGCCGTGGGCTGCGCCGCCAGGCCAGAGAAAGATAGCGTACAGCCGATAAGCACAGGAATGATTTTTCTTTTCATATTGTTAGCATCCGGAAAGTGAAGCCCACAACGTAATGAACAAACGTGTCAGAAAAATGACATGGAAAGGAAACGTGGCCGGACATCTGAACGAATAATGACCATAAAAATGTAAAAATTTGTTTTTTTATGTGATTTTAGGAATGGAATTGGAAATTATTAGAAGCGCAATTAATGCATATCAAATCACTATCCCTGCCTCGTTCAGATTTCGTTTAGTCAAAAAATTAAACTGTTCCTCAACATCTGAAATTTGCGCGTTGACACACCGACAACCCAACTTAAGCGTTACAAATAAAGATAAAAGAATTAACAATTACAGCATGAAAAGTCGATTTGCATCACATTTGCAGTCATAAACATCGCTTGTTAAGGTGCCTCCAGATTAATTTGATGATGAGGCACGAAACATGAAAAAACTGAACATTCTTCTTCTTTCTGCACTGACCGCCATCTCGGGTTCCGCACTGGCAATGGGCGGCAGCATTGAGCAGGGTAAAAACTTTACCAACCTCAACCTGGAAATGGGCAAATCCTCATCCGGTGTTTATCTCGAAAGTAACTGGCTGAAAAACACCGACGACGGTACCCAGACCGGTGGCGTGGGCGCAGGTTACAACCTGGAAGTGGGCCCGGTGATGCTGAATGCGGGCGCAAAAGCCATCTACATCGGTCCGAAAAAAGGCGATAACGGCGTGGCCTTCCCGATTGGCGGCGGCGTAAACGTTGCGCTGACCGACAGCATCCACGTCTATGGCGAAGGCTATGCGGCACCAGAAGGCCTGAACAACAGCGTGAAAAACTACGTTGAAGCTAACGGCGGCGTAAGCTGGACCCCAATCAAACCGGTTACGCTGAAAGTGGGCTACCGCCACGTGAGCGTTGACGGTAAAGATGGTCGTCCAAACCACACCCTGATTGATGGCGCATATGTCGGCGGTGGAGTTAGCTTCTGATGAAACACCGCATTACCGCGCTTTGCGTTCTGAGCCTCACGCTGATGCTCACCGGCTGCGTCCAGTACAAATGGGTAAAACCGGGCGTGAGCGACGCTGAGATGAATAAAAAGCTCACGGAATGCGAAGCGCAGGCCCTGATCGATCTGCCTCCGGATAACGTGGTGACCGGTTCGAGCTCGGAAAAAACGGACAAAAAGAACAAGAAAAAGGATATTTCCACGAGCTACACGGTTGAAGACGCGAATGAATATCGCCGGGATACGTTAGTCGACAGCTGCATGTTCAAAAGCGGCTGGGACAAGATCGAAGTACAGTAATCAACTGAAAAAACCTGCCAACCGGCAGGTTTTTTTATTACCTCTTACTTACGCACCACCACCAGCTTCTGGTTCACAAACTCTTTGATCCCCAGATCCGACAGCTCGCGTCCGTAGCCGGAACGCTTCACGCCGCCGAACGGCAGCTCTGCTGCGGTATCGGTGAGCCAGTTGATGTACACCATCCCTGTCTCGATCCGCGACGCCATTTTCTTCGCGCGCTCGATGTCCTGGCTGAACACCGCCCCGCCCAGGCCGTAGTGGGAGTCGTTCGCCAGCGCGACCGCCTCGTCGTCGTTTTTCACCACGTACATCTGCGCAACCGGGCCGAAAAACTCTTCGAAGTACGCCGGGTTATCGCGGGAGATATTCGTCAGGATCGTCGGTTCGAAGAAGCTCCCGTCGCGCTGCACCGGCTTGCCGCCAAAGTGCAGCGTGGCACCGTTTTTCACCGCCTCGTTAACCTGTTTAGTCAGCGTTTCCAGCGCATCTTTGGAAGAGAGCGGCCCCAGCGTGGTGCTCTCGTCCAGCGGATCGCCAATCTTCACCTGCTTAAACGCCTCGGTAAATTTGCTGAGGAAGGCATCCGCAATCTTTTCATGCAGGATAAAGCGCTTCGCCGCGGTACAAACCTGCCCTGCGTTGTTGAGCCGCGCATTCACGCCAATCTTAACCGCTTTATCCAGGTCCGCGTCGTCCAGCACCACAAAGACGTCGTTACCGCCCAGTTCGAGGGTCGATTTCTTAATGTGCTTCGCCGCCTGCGCGGCCACCACGCTGCCCGCCTTTTCGGAGCCGGTTAGCGCTGCGCCCTGCACGCGATCGTCTGCGATGATATTCGCCACCTGTTCGGACGAGATAAACAGGTTCGTCCACGCCCCTTCCGGCGCACCCGCCTCGCGCACCAGATGCGCAAAGGTCTCGGCGCAGTGCGGCACGATGCTGGCATGCTTGGCGATAACGGGGTTACCCGCCGCCAGGTTTGGTGCCAGGACGCGCATCAGCTGGTAGTACGGGAAGTTCCACGGCTCGACGGCCATCAGCACGCCGATGGGGTGATGCTCCACCCACGCTTCCCCAAGTTCAGAGTCGTACTTCACCGGGGCGAGGAACTGCTTCGCGTTGTCGGCGTAGTAGCGGGCGATCTGAGCGCACAGCTTCACCTCGCCGCGGCTCTGTTCGATGAGCTTACCCATCTCCTGGCTGGCGATTTTGGCCAGATCCTCCACGCGCTCGTCGATCAGGTCGGCAAGCTTATGCAGCACCGGCAGGCGCTGGCTGATGTCGCCTTTCGCCCATTCCGAATGGTAAAGCGCATCGGCCGCCTTCAGCGCCGCTTCGATATCCGCGTCGGTATGTGAGGGGTATTCTTTGATGAGCTGGTTAGTGGCAGGATTTACTGTCTGATAAGCCATATCGAATCTCCATGTTTTACCGCTTAGGGTATTAAGGGTAGTCAACATGACTGGCTGTGGACGTAAAGTTGGGTATATCCGGAAGGTTCTGAGTTAAGCAGTGCCGGACGGTTCGCTGACGTGGTATAAAAAACGTCCAGAAGGAGTTTCCATGACCGATACCCGATACGTTCGCCAGACTTTTCACCGCGCCAGGGGCCTTGAGCTGCGCAGCACCTGGCAAAGCACGCAGGCGTACAAACGCCACTGTCACCCTCAACTCTCCATCGGCGCGATTGTTGAGGGCCAGACCTGCTGCGTGTGTCATGACCAAGAGTACATTCTTCATCCCGGGGACCTCATTGCGATCCCGGCTTATGTGCCGCACAGCTGCAACCCCGTCGACGGGCAGCCGCGCAGCTACCATATGCTCTATATCGACACCGATTTTCCTCTGGCGCTACAGGTGATTCGTAACCCTGCCCTGTTTGCCCATTACCTGGACGTCGTTAAGACAATGTCTCCAGCGTCCGTGGAGGCGCTGCTTTCTGCTCTTCCCCGCTGTGCGGATAACGCAGACGCGCTTCGCCCAACCAGCCAGCAGGTTCAGGAGGCGTTTCTTTCCAATCTCACCAGCCCGCCCTCTCTCGACGAACTTGCCCAACGCTTCTCGCTGCGCAAGGAGACGCTGATCCGCTCCTTCCGGCAGGACACCGGCCTGACGCCGGGCAGCTTCCTCAACATCTCCCGCGTGGAGTTCGCCAAAGCGCGGCTACGTGCCGGGGACGACATCGCCGACGTCGGCTACCAGAGCGGCTTTGCCGACCAGAGCCATTTTCATAAGACCTTCGTCAGCTATACCGCCGCCACGCCGCGCCAGTACGCCACAGGCCGATCAATATCAGACAATAAATAGTTTCTGCAGCGCCGTAGCCTGTCCTCAGATGGTTAACTGAGGTCTCTATGGAACTGTTCTTCCCTTCCGCTTTTCTCGCTCTGGCGCTGGCGCATTTTGTTGCGCTGTTGAGCCCGGGTCCGGATTTTTTCCTGCTTGTGGGCTACGCGGCGCGCTATCGGCTGCGCGGCAGCGCCGGGCTGTGCGTCGGCATCGCCGCGGGTAACGCGCTCTATATTGTTCTGGTGATTATCGGCTGGAGCGCGCTGCGCCAGTTTACGTGGCTGTTTACGCTTATCGAGGTATGCGGGGCGCTGTACCTGCTGTGGATCGGCTCGCATCTGGTGCGCAGCCAACCGCAGGCACTGGCGCTTGCAGAAACCCGACAGCGGTGCCCTTCTCTGATCAAGCAGATCCTGCTGGGGCTGGGATCGGCGCTGTTAAATCCGAAAAATGCGCTGTTCTACCTGGCGCTGATGACGGCGTTACTCGGGCCGGACGTCACGCTGCTTCAGCAGGCGACCTGCGGCGTCTGGATGGTGATGGTGGTGCTGGCGTGGGATCTGGCGCTGGTGTCGATGATGGGGCTATCGGCGGTGCAACAGAAGCTTAGCCGTTCGCTGTGGTGGATTGAGCGCACGGCGGGCGTGGTGCTGATGGGGTTTGGCGGGTGGGTGCTGTGGCGGCTGCTGGCAAATAGTGTGTTGTCCCTATAGAAAGCAACGCCTTAATTACCTTACAAAATAAGTGACTTAGCTATTAGTATTTCTTCCCTGACGTGGCAAGCTAACGCCACAGCAATCGTTAAGGGAACAACGTGAAAAATTACAAAGTCATTACGCCACTTTTTCCAACCTATGCGCAGGTTCAGGCAATGATGAAAGCCGTCTCCGGCTATTCAGTGAATTCTGTACGTAACATGATCAGTGCGATTCAGGAACAAACCGGCACGCCGCAAAACCCGGTCGACTGGTCCGAACCTGATATGTGGATCAACGAACGCCTGAAAGGCGAAGACGCTGAGATCGCGCTGCGAATATGGAATCAGGATAGCCACATCCTCAATCCGCGCCATAGCTACGGTAGCTATTTGTTTCTTAACTCTTCTGTCTTCGAGCTGATGGAAACGACGCAGAAAGATACCTGGGTCCCTACCCAGCGCGGGCAGCAATTCCTGAATAACGACGATGCCACGTTACGCGCGCTCGACGATAAAGAAGGGTTACTGCAACTCCTTGAACTGCTTGCAGGACGTGAAATGTCCCGTCGTGCTGACTTACTCCCGGAATGGCAGGCTTTTTTACACCAGCATTCAAAGTTCGCTTCTACCAGTTCTATCAAAAGCACGCTCTACTCGCGCCTCTACAACCTGATCGATCGCGATATGGTCGCCCGTGAAGGGATGAGTTACTACATCACCGATAAAGGCCGGGCATGGTTAGCGAATGCGTTACCGGCCCGAAAAGCCGATCCGCGAAAAGAACTTCTGGACGCGGTGAAGCGCTACAACCAGCAGCAAAAAGAGCAGCTTCGCGAACAAATCAGCACCATGAATCCCTACAAGTTTGAGCATTTGATTGGTCAACTTCTGGAAGCGATGGGTTATGAACAGGTGGAAGTGACCAAAGCGTCGGGCGATAAGGGCGTCGACGTTGTCGGCAGAGTTCAGGTGGGCATTACCACCATTACGGAAGTGGTACAGGTTAAGCGTATGCAGAGCAATATTACCCGTCCTGTTATCGACCAGTTACGCGGTGCGTTGCCTTATCACAGCGCGATCCGGGGCACGCTCATCACCACCGGGCGTTTTGCCGGGAACTGTGAAAAAGCGGCTCTGCATCCCGGTGCGGCTCCTATTACCTTGATAGATGGTGACCGGCTGCTTGAACTGCTGATTGAGAATAATGTTGGCATTCGACGCAGCAACGCGGTCGAGCTGCTGGATGTGGATTTACAGGTTTTTGATGAGCTGGAAGAGGGATTAAAAGGCGAAATTTAACGTCTTAATCGCTACAATAGACGCCAAATTTTTCCTGATTGAGTTCATCATGGCCAAAGCACCAACGAAAAAAGCCAAAGCAAAGAAAGGCTTTGAAGACACATTATGGGATACCGCGAACCAGCTTCGCGGTAGCGTTGAATCCTCCGAGTACAAGCACGTGGTGCTGAGCCTCGTGTTCCTGAAATTTATCAGCGATAAGTTCGAGGCCCGTCGTCAAAAAATGAAGGACGAAGGCCAGGAAGACTTCCTGGAAATGGAGGTCTTCTATCAGCAGGACAATATCTTCTACCTGCCGGAAAAGGCGCGCTGGTCGTTCATCAAACAGAACGCCAAACAGGATAATCTCGCCGTCCTGATTGATGATGCCCTTTCTACTATTGAGAAGCGCAACCCGACGCTGAAAGGCGCGCTGCCGGATAACTACTTCAGCCGTCAGGATCTGGAGACTAAGAAGCTGGCATCGCTGATCGACACTATCGACAACATCGAAACGCTGGCGCACGAAACCGACGTTGAAGCGCTGTCGAAAGAAGACCTGGTCGGCCGCGTGTACGAATACTTCCTCGGCAAGTTTGCCGCCACCGAAGGCAAAGGCGGCGGTGAATTCTATACGCCAAAATGCGTGGTGACGCTGCTGACCGAAATGCTCGAACCGTTCCAGGGCAAAATTTATGACCCATGCTGCGGCTCAGCGGGGATGTTTGTGCAGTCTGTGAAGTTTGTTGAAAGCCATCAGGGGAAAAGCCGCGATATCGCCCTGTACGGTCAGGAACTGACAGCCACCACCTATAAGCTGGCGAAGATGAACCTCGCGATTCGCGGTCTTTCCGCCAACCTTGGCGAGCGCCCGGCGGACACCTTCTTCAGCGACCAACACCCGGATTTAAAAGCCGACTACATTCTGGCAAACCCGCCGTTTAACCTGAAAGACTGGCGTAACGACGCCGAGCTGACCAACGATCCGCGCTTTGCAGGCTACCGTACTCCGCCAACCGGCAACGCCAACTACGGCTGGATTTTGCATATGCTCTCCAAGCTGTCGGCCAACGGTACCGCCGGTTTTGTGCTGGCGAACGGTTCGATGAGTTCAAATACCAGCGGCGAAGGCGAGATCCGCGCGCAGATGATCGAAAACGATCTGATCGACTGCATGATCGCCCTGCCCGGCCAGCTGTTCTATACCACCCAGATCCCGGTCTGCCTGTGGTTTATGACCAAATCGAAGGCTGCCGATCCGGCTAAAGGCTACCGCAACCGTCAGGGCGAAACGCTGTTTATCGATGCGCGTAAACTCGGCACCATGATGAACCGCACCACCAAAGAGCTGACGGCGGACGATATCGCCACCATCGCAGATACTTACCATGCGTGGCGC
This sequence comes from Enterobacter cloacae complex sp. P12RS, assembly GCF_014895875.1. Lineage (NCBI taxonomy): Bacteria > Pseudomonadati > Pseudomonadota > Gammaproteobacteria > Enterobacterales > Enterobacteriaceae > Enterobacter > Enterobacter cloacae complex sp. P12RS. Next base: position 6,187 of record NZ_JADBQO010000018.1, on the reverse strand, counting down.
AGCACGCCGGAAGAGCTGGCCGAGCGCGTTAAGCGCGGCGACAGCAGGCTGGCGCAGTACGAAAACCAGGCCGGGTTCTGCAAGGTTGCCAACATTGAAGAGATCAAGGCTAATGACTATGTGCTGACACCGGGCCGCTATGTCGGTGCTGCTGAGCAGGAAGATGACGGCGTGGCGTTTGAAACCAAAATGCGTGAATTGTCGAAGACGTTGTTTGAGCAGATGAAACAGGCGGAAGAACTGGATAAAGCGATTCGTCAGAACCTGGAGGCGCTGGGTTATGGGGAATGAATACTTCAAACTACCGCCTGGATGGCATTGTAGAAGCCTTGTTGATTGCACAAAAGGTGGAAATATTTCTTATGGCATTGTTCAACCTGGCCAACATCAAGACGATGGCATTAGAATAATTCGTGTAAATAATATACAAAATGGAAAAATTTCCGTTGCCGATGTATTAAAAGTTTCTCACGATGTTGAAAGTAAATTTTCTAAGACGCGATTAGAAGGTGGGGAAGTACTTTTAACATTAGTTGGTTCGACCGGCTTAAGTGCTATTACAACTAAAGACTTACATGGATGGAATGTAGCTCGTGCTATCGCGGTGATTAAGCCATCTGATGAAATAAGCGCAGAATGGATACATATTTGTCTTCAATCTCCTTATACAAAATATTTCTTAGATTCCAGAGCTAATACAACCGTTCAAAAAACTCTTAATTTAAAAGACGTAAAGGAAATTCCATTACCTATACCGCCTATCGAAGAGAGAATGAATCTTGAAAAAATTTATTTTGATTTAGAGAGTAAAATTAATCTGAATTTAGAAATCAACCAAACCTTGGAACAAATGTCCCAAACCCTGTTCAAATCCTGGTTTGTGGATTTCGACCCGGTGATTGATAACGCGCTGGATGCGGGAAACCCAATCCCGGAAGCGCTGCAATCTCGCGCCGAACTGCGTCAAAAAGACCGCAATAGTGCAGATTTCAAACCACTTCCGGCGGATATTCGTGTGCTGTTCCCGGCTGAATTTGAAGAAACAGAGTTAGGTTGGGTGCCTAAAGGTTGGATAACAACATCTTTTAACGATTTGATAGAACTAATTGGTGGTGGCACACCTAAAACCTCTGTAGAAGAGTATTGGAATGGAGATATTCCGTGGTTCTCTGTCGTCGACGCACCTAATGAATCCGACGTATATGTATTAACTACAGAGAAAAACATTACCACTGAAGGGCTCAACAATTCCTCCGCAAAGTTATTAAGAAAAGGAACAACAATAATCAGCGCCAGAGGAACTGTAGGGAAATGCGCTATGGTTGCTGTACCAATGGCAATGAACCAGTCATGCTATGGAGTTATTGGTAAAAATAATATTTCTGATGAATATATTTATTTCCAATTAAAAAATGCGGTCCAGACTCTTCAACAAATGGGGCACGGTTCAGTCTTCAACACAATAACAAGAGATACATTCAAAAATATTAAAGTTCCTTTTTGCAATGAGGAGTTAACAAATAGTTATTCTTTACTTGTCAAAAATTACTTTTCAAAAATACTAAATAATAATTATCAAAATATTGCTTTAAGCAACCTCCGCGACACCCTGCTCCCCAAACTCATCTCCGGTGAGCTGTCCCTGGAGGGTCTCCCCGACCTCATCAAACAAACAGAAGCCGCATAACGCATTTTTGCCCCTGTAAAATCAGGGGCTTTCTGGTAAAGTTTTCTCTTATTACAGGAACCCCTACCAGAAAACCAGCCAGGGCCGGAGCGGGATATGCATCTCTCATTCAGTGAAGCGAAGTTAGAACAGGCAATAATTGAACTGCTACAGGAGCAGGGTTACCAGCACCTGACAGGCGACAATGTGCCGCGTTCCAGCCTCGATCAGGTGATTATTGAAGACGATCTTCGCCACTATCTCGCTGCTCGCTATCAGGCTGACGGTATTACGGAAAACGAAATCCAGCGGCTGATTAAACAGTTCACTACCCTTCCCGCTTCCGATCTCTACGAAAGCAATAAGATCTTTTGCACCTGGCTGGCAAATGGCTTCCGGTTTAAACGCGACGACCGTCAGCAGAAAGATCTCTATATCGAACTGCTCGATACCCGGTACCTGCCCGCCGCGCTGCGTGAGCTATTCGATAACGAAGAGGAACCACTGCAACAGGCTGCTGAAACGCCTGCAAGCTATCTTATCCAGCCGTTGAACCGCATTAAGATCGTTAATCAGCTGACCATCACCGGCAAAGAAAACCAGCCGCGCATTCCGGATGCCATCCTGTATATCAACGGCCTACCGTTAGTGGTGTTTGAATTTAAAAGCGCGGTGCGAGAGCAGGAAGCCAATATTGGTGATGCGTATAAACAGCTCAGCACCCGCTATCGTCGCGATATTCCGCAGCTGTTTGTTTATAACGCGCTGTGCATCATCAGCGACGGCGTCAATAACCGCATGGGTAACCTTTTTGCGCCTTATGAGTATTTCTACTCCTGGCGTAAAGTCACTGGTAACGAAAACCGAGAGCAGGATGGCATTCCTTCCCTGCACTCAATGATTCAGGGACTATTTCACCCGGTACGCCTGCTGGATGTGATTAAGAACTTTATCTGCTTCCCGGATAAAGCCAAACACGAAGTGAAAATCTGCTGCCGCTATCCGCAGTACTATGCCGCGCGCAAGCTCTACTACAGCATTGAGCGAGCGCGTAAACCTTACGGCAACGGTAAAGGCGGCACCTACTTTGGCGCCACGGGCTGCGGTAAGAGCTACACCATGCAGTTCTTAACCCGCCTGCTGATGAAAAGCGTCGAGTTTTCCAGCCCGACCATAGTGCTAATCACTGACCGTACCGATCTGGACGATCAGCTCTCCACGCAGATGTGTAATGCCAAAAATTATATCGGTGACGATACCGTGGAGCCCGTCACCAGCCGCTGCGATCTGCGGGAAAAGCTGGCCGGTCGTAACAGCGGCGGCGTCTTCCTGACCACCATCCATAAATTTACTGAAGACACCGAATTGCTCTCCGAGCGAAGCAACGTTATTTGTATCTCTGATGAAGCGCACCGCAGCCAGGTCAATCTGGATCAGAAAGTGATCGTCGATAAAGAGAGCGGCAAGGTACGCAAGACCTGGGGGTTCGCCAAATATCTGCACGACTCGCTGCCAGCGGCCACCTATGTCGGTTTCACCGGGACGCCTGTAGACGCTACGCTGGATGTCTTCGGCGCGGTAGTGGACAGCTACACCATGACCGAATCCGTTCAGGATGAAATTACGGTACGCATCGTCTATGAAGGCCGTGCTGCAAAAGTGATCCTGGATGCCAGCAAGCTGGAAGAGGTAGAGAAATATTACGAAGAGTGCGCTAACGCGGGCACCAATGAGTGGCAAATCGATGAAAGTAAAAAAGCCAGCGCTACCATGAATGCGATCCTCGGTGATGAGGATCGCCTAAAGGCGCTGGCGGAAGATTTTGCCAAACATTATGAAAAGCGCGTCGCTGAAGGCTCGACGGTGAAAGGTAAGGCAATGTTTGTCTGCGCCAGCCGGGAAATTGCCTGGGATTTGTATCGTCAGTTGAAATACTGTCGTCCGGCGTGGTTTGAGGTCAAACAGGCCCCTGAAGGGGTTGTGCTTACCGAGCAGGAGCAGAAAGAGCTGCCACCGTCCGAAATGGTCAAGATGGTGATGACGCGAGGTAAAGACGATGATGCCAAACTGTACGACCTGCTGGGCAGCAAAGAGTATCGTAAAGAACTGGATAAACAGTTCAAAAATGCAAAGTCGAATTTCAAAATCGCTATTGTGGTCGATATGTGGCTCACCGGTTTCGACGTCCCGGAACTGGACACTATCTATATCGATAAGCCGCTGCAAAAACATAACCTTATCCAGACCATATCCCGTGTTAACCGCAAGCTGGAAGGAAAAAGCAAAGGCCTGGTGGTGGACTATATCGGCATCAAGCGCCAGATGAACCAGGCACTCGCGATGTATTCCCGCATTGATGCCACCAACTTTGAGGACATTCAGCAGTCGGTCATTGAGGTGAAGAATCATCTCGACCTGCTGTCGCAGGTGTTCCATGATTTCGACAGCCGCGCTTACTTTACGGGAGAGCCTCAGGCTCATCTGGCATGTCTGAATCAGGCGGCAGAATTTGTCTTGCGTACACAGAAAATAGAACGTCGCTTTATGGGGCTGGTGAAGCGTCTGAAGGCGGCCTACGATGTCTGCTGCGGCAGCGAGGCGTTATCTCAGGCAGAGCGAGATCGTATCCATTTCTATCTTGCCGTGCGCTCCATCGTCTTTAAGCTGACTAAAGGCGATGCTCCTGACGTTACCCAGATGAACGCCCGCGTTCGAGAGATGATTTCTGACGCATTAAAGGCAGATGGCGTGGAAGAACTATTTTTCCTGGGCGATAAGAAAGCGGAATCGATCGATATTTTCGACGAGGATTATCTGGCGCGTATTAATAAGATCAAGCTGCCCGCAACAAAGATCCAGCTTCTCCAGAAACTGCTTGAGAAAGCCATCAGTGACTTTAAAAAAATTAACCAGCTTCAGGGGATCAACTTCACCCGTCGCTTCCAGCACATCATGGATAAATATAATGAGCGCCGGGAAGACGACGTGCTGAATGGTGAAGAGTTTGATCATTTCAGTCAGGAAATGACCGACATTATCTATGATATTAAAACCGAAATGGGCACTTATGCAGATTTGGGAATTGATATCGAAGAGAAAGCGTTTTATGACATCCTGGCACATATGCGTGACAAGTATCAGTTCAACTATGAAGACGACAAGATGCTGGCGCTTGCAAAAGAGATGAAAGCAGTAGTTGATAACACGTCGAAGTATCCTGACTGGAGTAAACGTGATGACATCAAAGCCAAACTTAAAGTTGAGCTAATTCTTTTACTGCATAAACATAAGTTCCCTCCGGTTGCAAATGATGATGTATATATGGGGGTACTTGCTCAAGCCGAAAATTTCAAAAGCAACATTCTTTAGGAAACTAATTTTTCAATAAAGCCATCTCAATCATATAAGAGATGGCTAAAAAAACTCATCTAAATGTGTTTACCCATTTAATTTTCCTACTTAATCCATCTAAACCCGGATATACGGCACCTTCATGGATACCGTAATGGTACAACTGTTCTTTTAATTTACGCCTTAATCCTGCAGGGATAATAACCTTATAGATTTTTTCAGGATAAAATGGCTTTGTAGGAGTAGAATGTACGGTAAAAAGCCCATTCTGGGCAATAATCCTTTTATTCAGATGAGCAGGCTCAAAAATTATAGCATCGCGATCAGCGGGTATTTTCAATGGATCAGATTCAAATATTTCAGTTTGGTCGCCCAAAGACTCTATTTCTATAGGACTAGCATCATCAATGTATAACCATACTACCGAGTCATTTGTGCTTGCATCATCTTCTACAGAAAAATATAAAGCAATCAATGGATTAGTTGTCCAGTCAAGTAATCTTGTCGGTAATCCATGATGTTGAGCCAAGGCTAACCATTCCCATTCATTTCTGGGTGTAAAATCAAGGTAGGGCAATGCTTGCTGCTTGAATTGTTCAAAAATAAGCCTCTCTGTACCTTCCCTGCTAGAATCCTCAATATCGAGTCGACCAATGGAAGGTTTCAACTCCCATTTGGAATTTGTCATACCTCTATATACGATATTTTTATTAGTAAACTTTTTCCTAAAGCCAGAAATAACATCATGATATCTTGTGAAAGAATCACCAGTAAGACTTAATATACGCTCATTAAATTCTTCAATATAATTAGAAAAACGCAGATCATAATCGCAATCTTTTACTTCACTAACATCTGATAACTTGCTAAAAAACTTCACATTACGGGGAATTTCAAATATATCCAAAATAGCTGAAACATGTTCTTCATTTATAATGTTTTTATTCTTTACTCTTGAAAATTTATTACTCGCATCAATGAACGTTATAGGATCAGATTTTTTCCTTTCTTTCCTGATAACAAGCAAACAAGTAGGTATATTTGTCCCAAAAAATAAATTTGCAGGCAAACCTATAACGGTATCAATACAATTATATTCATCAATCAATATTTTACGCAGATCCTTGTCCCTACCACCACGATGTAATGCTCCATGAGTTAACGAAATAA